>NZ_NPJB01000021.1:0-3570 GCF_002251345.1 Prevotella sp. P4-119
TACTGGTTAATAGCTTCTACTATTATGTGTTGTCACTATTCGTCATTGGGTGTGGACTGACATGTCTTGAAACAAGTGCAAACCCATATACTACCGTTCTCGGACATCCCGACAAGGCAGAGAGTCGCATCAACCTATCACAATCGCTCAACGGCATAGGATGGATTGTGGGACCGTTGGTGGGCGGTCAGTTGTTGTTCACTGGAGTAAGCATCGCCGTTCCCTATGCTGTGGTAGGCATTTTTGTTCTCGTTGTTGCATTGGTATTCTCGCGCATTAAGTTGCCAGATCCTGGTGCTGAGAACTTAGAGCTTAGAACTGAGAACTTAGAGCTTAGTGAGAGGGGTATCAGAAAATGGGCGTTCGGATTCGGAATGCTCACCCTCTTCCTATATGTGGCAGCACAGACTGGTGTAAATAGTTTCTTCATCAATTATGCTACAGATAATATACATATTGACAAACAAACGGCAAGTACTTTCTTGGCATTTGGCGGTATGGGATTGTTTTTTGCCGGTCGCCTGATAGGAGGTGTGTTGACGAACTACATTAAACCGAAGTTCGTGCTTTTAGCATGTGCTTTGCTTACCATCATAGCCACATCGATTGTGGTCACCTGTAGCGGTACAACATCGCTTATCGCTTTCTTCGCTTTGTATTTGGGCGAGAGCATCATGTTTCCCACTATTTTCTCTTTGGCTTTGAGAGATGCTGGAACCCATACTAAGATGGCATCATCATTACTCATCATGACCATTGTAGGTGGTGCGGTAGCTCCTATCTTGATGGGATACATTGCTGATACTACGGGTAGTATGGCAATAGCTTTCGTCATCCCATTGGTATGTTATGTGGTGATAGCAGGGTATGCTTTTTCTAGAGCTTAGAACTTAGTAATTTGAACGTAGAACTTAGAATGGAGAACGGAGTGCATAGAACTTAGAGATTAGAACGTAGAGATATTAGAACTAAAAAACTAAGCTCTAAGTACTAAAAATAAATATATTATGAAATTAGAAAAAAACGCAAAAATTTTCGTGGCAGGACACAATGGATTGGTTGGTTCTGCCATTTGGAATAACCTCAAAGCAAGAGGCTATAACAATCTTATAGGTAGAAGTCATAAAGAATTGGATTTGACGAACCAAGCTGAAGTGACTAAATTCTTCGACGAACAACGTCCTGACGCTGTCGTCCTTGCTGCTGCTTTCGTGGGTGGTATCATGGCAAACTCGCTCTATCGCGCTGATTTCATCATGCAAAATATGAAGATGCAGTGTAACGTCATTGAGAATGCTTATAAACATGGTGTAAAAAAACTACTTTTCCTCGGTTCTACTTGTATCTATCCAAAGAATGCACCACAACCGATGAGAGAAGACTGTCTGTTGACCTCACCATTGGAATATACCAACGAGGAATATGCTATTGCCAAGATTGCTGGTCTGAAGATGTGCGAGTCGTATAATCTTCAGTATGGTACCAACTATATCGCGGTGATGCCTACTAACCTCTATGGTCCTAATGATAATTTCCATTTGGAAAACAGCCATGTCATGCCTGCCATGATGCGTAAAATATTTCTTGCAAAACAGATTGCCGATGGCAACTGGACGGCAATACGCAGGGATTTGACTATACGTCCTGTTGGAGCTAATATGAAATTGTCTGATAATGCACCAACTTCTCGTGTTGTCATTGATGGAACAAGTGATGAAAACACGATATTGTCTGTTCTTAAATGGTATGGAATAGAGAATAATAAGGTGGTGCTATGGGGTACGGGATCTCCTCTCCGTGAATTCTTGTGGAGCGAGGATATGGCAGATGCCAGTGTTCATGTGCTTTTGAATGTGGACTTTAAAGATATTATAGGTATTGAAAAATACAGTAGTGTGTTCTATGGTGCCAAAACCGATGGCTGTGTGGATCGCAACAACTCTGAAGGTCGTGGAGGCGCTATACCGTCATTGGGTGAGATCCGTAATTGCCACATCAATGTGGGTACAGGTAAAGAACTCACAATTCGTGAACTCTCCCAACTCATTGTCAATACTGTAGGCTTCCAAGGTACTGTGATATTTGATTCAAGCAAACCCGATGGTACCATGCGAAAACTGATTGATGTAACAAAACTCCACAATCTGGGATGGCATCATAAAATAGACATAGAAGAAGGTGTACAACGCCTATTCGATTGGTATCAATCCAGTCTCTCCCTATAACAAAACAAACACCCCTTGAATGACTTGTGCCTATTCAAGGGGTGTTATATTTAAAGCCCCGTCTCATCGTCTCCCTTCGAAATTTATATTCTCGCGTCAGCAACCCAACCCATCCGTCAAAATTCCGTCTAAAATCCGATGATGAATATATTTCTTGCGTCAGCAACTAAAAAGTTTTCTGTGTTTTCTGTGAGACATTACTGTGTGCGATTTTAAACCCAGGGCAGAACGGCTTCCGTGGATCCAGGTCACAGTGTCCCACGACGAGAGCCTTAGGATACCGTTCCTTCAGTTCCTTGATGAGTTTCCACAGTGCAATCTTCTGTTCAGGCGTCCTGGTATCCTTGGGAGTCTTCCCATCCACATCCAGTCCTCCGACATACGCCACTCCGATAGAGTGTTTGTTATGGTTCTTACAGTGGGCCCCCACCAGATCCTCCGCTCTACCTTTCTCGATGGTCCCATCCGTCGGAATCACATAGTGATACCCACATCCTTTCCATCCCAATGACCGGTGATACCGATCGATGTCCTTTACTCTCAGCGTGCTCCCCGCTTTATTAGCGGTACAATGCACAACAATCAATGTTATTGTTCTCATATTACTTATAAATTTTAATTTAACCTTTCAACCTTAACGTTAACCTTAACTTTAATAAGGGATTTTAGTTAAAGATTATCTTTAGGATTATGGTTTAGATTTACCTTTAGGTTATTTTTGTCACGACTCGGCATAGTGAAAGCGTGCTTTCACTCTACTCTCGCTGCTCCAAAAATTCGATCCTGTAAGGCGATCCATAATAAATTCCTCCCATAGAGCAACGTACTGTTGCGTATTTTGGTCAAGATTTTATTTAAAGATTTTGGTAGGGAGGGAAAAATCTAAAACAAAAATCATAACTGAAAATGCGCTCGAATACCTCGCTTCTTGGGACGATTTAAAGATGGATCGCATCGGAGATGCTCGAAATCTAAAACAAAATCATGACGAAAATCTAAAACTATGGATTGTTATTTAAAGATTTTATTTCCATCAAGTACTTTTTATCATCGGAATGTTTTCGTTAAGCCATGAGCAGAATAAAGCTCCATTTTATGGCACCTTTTCTCGCCATGGCAGAGTTTAAGTGAACTTAATTCTGCTCATTTGGCTTAACGAAAACGTTCGCTTTAATTATGCCGTGGCGAGAAAACAAAGGCGTATGCCAATTTAAAGGAACTTAAACAGATTTCTTGCGAAGCAACATCTTAAAAAAGATTTCCTCCAAAGATTTCTTGCCGACAGGCAACCCCAAACCATCCGTATAAATTCCGTCTAAATTCCGATGATCCGTGTCCTCCGTTT
>NZ_NPJB01000022.1:0-62986 GCF_002251345.1 Prevotella sp. P4-119
AGCCTGAAGGCTAGATGTTTTGGAGTAGCGAAGACAGAGTGAGAGTTCCATTTCATGGCACCTTTTCTCGCCATGGCAGAATTAAAGCGAGCTTTATTCTGCTCATCTGGCTTAACGAAAACGTTCGCTTTCACTATGCTGAGTCACGACAAAACAAACCATAGGTAAATCTTTGGAGGAAATCTTTTTTAAGATGTTGCTTCGCAAGAAATAATCTGTAATTCAAGGAGGCAGTAAACGAATCCTTAACAAAAATCTCAACTTAAAATGCGCTCGAGTTCCTCGCTTCTGGGAAGGACTTTATTATGGATCGCATCAGAGATGCTCGAAATCTTAACGAAAATCTTTAGAATAATCTTTAACTGAAATCTTTCTCCGTGTACTCCGTGTGCTCCGTGGATTTTTTTTAGTTGCCTACGCCGTGTCGTCCGTGTGACATTTTCCGTGTGCTATTGGCGGAGAGAACCGCATACGAGTCCTCTTCCGTGTGTACCCACATAAACGCGGCCGTATTCTTGCATGTCTCCGCAAATGTGGAGGACAAGACCATACTGGTGGTTGTCATCGTTGATGCGCACCCAGTTGTTGCCAGAGTCGTCAGAACGGAAGAAACCATAGACGCCATCTACTACACCTATTATATATAGGGCGGGATAGCCATCTTCTATGCGTGACTTGCCAAAACCGAAAGCATAGAGGGTGCTGACATGAGGCATGGCACCCACGGCCTGTAAGTCAGCGTTGAGATGATACAGTCCGTCGTAGGCGGCAAGCCATAGGTCGCCTTCGCGGTCGGGCATGGCGTATATGCGATCTTGACCGCCCCGATTGTCGCCCCGTTTTTTCTTTTCGGTGGTTCGCAATGTGATGTTGAGCGGTTTTGAAGTGAAGGTTCTACCCGCATCTATACTGGTATAGAGTGTTTTGTTGATCACATCGACAGCATAGAAGCGTTGTGGATTTACTTTGTCGGCGATGACTTTGATGTTTTTGGGGAGACCTTGACATGTGTTCCACGATTCCCCTTTGTCGGTAGTGAATGAGGGTAGGGCACCGCGCGGCGTCCATATCCATACCGAGGCATCGGCATTGACAGCGATGTGTCCGCTCTCCGCTTTTTCTACAGGAGCATTTGCGCATGGCTTCCATGTGCGTCCGCCATCTTCAGAATACGAGATAGGTGGAATGTCGAATAGATGGTTGAAGATGACACCCACGCGCACCATGACGTCAGGTTTGTTCCATGCGCCAGTTACTCCGTCGGTATTGCCGAAATATGGAGCGTAGTGCATGCCCTCCGGTACTGGTTTGGTGATGTCGAAATGCGTATATCCGCCGTAGTCTCCCACACCGCTTACTATGCTTGCTCCCGTTGGAGGAGCATAGAGTTCGAGGGGTACAGTTTCCTCAACTCCCTTAGTGGCAATGCTCCACACGATGGTGTCGCCCTGTCGTTCGCCAGCAGAGAGATTGAACGTTTCCCAACCTCCGAAACCAGTAGTGAAATAGGCATGATCGGCATTGCAGGGGTCGATCTCTATGTCGAACATCCAGTGGAGCGGTGCCATCTTCGTATAAGGAGCTTTGCTATGGTCGTATCTGTAACCATGTTTGAAGAGTGGTATCCATTGTTTACCGCCATCGGTACTGCGAAACATTTCCTCGTCACCGTAGCCGTATTTCTTCCCTAGTCCGTGTGTGCTTACAATGATATGTTGCGGATGGTGTGCATCGACAGCAACTGCAGCATATCCGAATCCCGATTTCTTGCCC
Organism: Prevotella sp. P4-119; assembly: GCF_002251345.1. Taxonomy (NCBI): domain Bacteria; kingdom Pseudomonadati; phylum Bacteroidota; class Bacteroidia; order Bacteroidales; family Prevotellaceae; genus Prevotella; species Prevotella sp. P4-119. The sequence continues at coordinate 1,774 of NZ_NPJB01000022.1, forward strand.
TTGTCGAATTTCAAAGGAGAGATGTCCGTCCATGTGTTCTTCTTGATATCGTAAGCCCACAGTGCGCCATCGGTCATGGGTGACGGTCCTGGCGAATCGGCATAACTGATATACAGTTTTCTGTCGGCAGCCATGACCATGTGGGTGGGGCGCAGTCCGACGGGTTGATTGTCAACGGCTTTCCAACTCTTTCCGGCATCGCGGCTGACAAAAATGCTCTGTCGGTCTTTGAGCGAAACAGCCACAAAGATATTCTTTGCATCGTTGCCTTTCTTCTCTTTTTTGTCGAATACAACGGCAATGATGCCGCTGCCTCTGTTCATGCGGTTTTGGGGATTGGAGAAGTCCGTCTGTTCTGTGACATCAGGAAAAGTGTCCACGCGCTTCCATGTCATTCCTTCGTCAACCGACCTCCAGAGTCCGTTGAGCCGTGTTCCGAAGTAGATATTGCGTGAATTGAGCGGATCAACCATCATTCGTTCGCCGTTGCCACGTCCGTTCTCGTTGCCTCCCATGGCAATGGGCACTTTCACCTCGATGAATGATCTGCCTCCGTCGTTTGATTTCAGAATACTTCCCGTCTTAATTGTATAAGTGCCACAGGCCAGATACACCTTTTGGTCATTGTTGGGGTCGATAGCCACGCTCTCCACCCCTTGCAGATTTTGATTGTCGAGCGACACCCAGTCGAGCATCTGTATCCACTCTTTGTTGACCGCATCCCATCGGTATGCGCCTCCCATATCTGTTCTGCAGAAGCGTACGTCAGGGTTAGTCGGATGAAGAATAAACCCATCTACGAATCCTCCGCCGACGATAGGTACATTCTTCCATTGGTATTGTTGTGCTGAAGCAGTCATGCCTGTCAACAGGCAAGCGATGGTTAACAGAAAGTGTTTCTTCATATTCCTGAATATCATGTTGGGTTATTAGTATTGGGCTGTAAAGGTAGTCATTATTCTGAAGAAAACCACAAAACTTTGTGTGAAAAATGCAAAAAAGCTTTTGATGGGATGTTGCTTCGCTTTTTTATCATCGTATGATCGTATGATCGGAATTTAAACGGATTTTTTGGGGGGGTGCCTACGGCAAGAAATCTTTGGAGGAAATCTTTTTTTAAATATGGCCTTTGGCCAGAAATCAATCATCGGATCATTGGAATTTAAACGGAACTTAGACGGATTTTTTTGGGGGTTGCCTACGGCAAGAAATCTTTGGAGGAAATCTTTTTTTTATATGGCCTTTGGCCAGAAATCAATCATCGGATCATCGGAATTTATACGGATATTACGGATATACGGAATTATGGCGGGCTGAAAGCCCAATGGTTTCCTTAGCCCAGGGTAACACCCTGGGGGGCTTTGTATTATTTAGCCAACGTCCTGTAAGGACAAAAGTAATTACCTGGTAGGCTGGAAACAAAATCTTTAACGAAAATCCTAACTGAAAATGCGCAACAGTACGTTGCTTTTGGGAGCGATTTAATATGGATCGCATCGGAGATGCTCGAAATCTTAACTAGAATCTCGAATAAAAATTTTTAACTAGAATCTTTTCCGTGATTTCTGTGATTTCCGTGTGACATTAAAAAAAATCCGTGTTCTTCGTGTGTTCCGTGGATTTTTTGGGGTTGCTTCGCAAGATGTTTTGGGGGGAAATCAGTTTTCGGGTATTGTATTTCAATCAAACACCCAATCAATCAAAAACCATCCGGCAGAAAAGGAATATCTGCCGGATGGAATATAGATGATAGGTTGTCAACGCTTAGAAGTTGTCTTTGTGGATTTCGAAGTAGGCTTGAGGATGAGCGCATACAGGGCAAACCTCTGGTGCTTTCTCACCAACTACGATGTGTCCGCAGTTGCGACATTCCCATACTTTCACTTCACTCTTAGCAAATACCTCCTTCATTTCTACGTTGTGAAGCAGTGCGCGATAACGCTCTTCGTGGCGTTTCTCGATAGCAGCCACCAGGCGGAATTTTATTGCCAAGTCAGCGAAGCCTTCCTCTTCTGCGGTTTTAGCAAATCCCTCATACATATCAGTCCACTCGTAGTTTTCCCCTTCTGCAGCAGCAGCCAGGTTTTGAGCGGTGTCTCCAATGCCGTTGAGTTCTTTGAACCACATTTTAGCATGCTCTTTCTCGTTGTCGGCAGTTTTTTGAAAGAGTTCAGCAATTTGTTCGAAACCTTCCTTTTTTGCTTTTGATGCGAAATAGGTATATTTGTTACGTGCTTGCGACTCGCCAGCGAATGCGGCCTCGAGATTCTTCTCAGTCTGTGTTCCAGAATACTTTGTTGTCATAGTCTTTATTGTGTTTAGTTTATATCATTGATGTTTATTGTTCACGATGCAAAGTTACGGATTATTCCAATAGGTTGTTTGAAAATAAAAGAAATCGAATGGTAAATAATGGAAAAAACATGAAAAAACACATGTTTTGCCATTTTTTTAGTATCTTCGCATAATGAAACAAACGATAGCAATCATAGGAGGCGGTGCCGCGGGCTGCTTTTGTGCCATAGCGGTCAAGCGCCTGTTGCCTCACGCAGATGTCACGGTCTATGAAGGCGGTCGTAAGGCGTTGGCCAAAGTGGCAGTGACAGGAGGTGGACGGTGTAATCTGACCAACTCGTTCCGGCAAGTGGAACACCTTGCCGCAGTATATCCGCGTGGTGAAAAACTGATGAAGCGACTGCTGAAAGGCTTTTCTGCTGCCGATGTCTGCCGATGGTTTGAGCGCGAAGGGGTGCGCTTAGTGACGCAAACCGATGAGTGTGTGTTTCCCAAATCGCAGTATGCGATGGAAATAGTAGATACGCTGTTGTCGCTGATGCGTCAGTTGGGCGTGACGCTGAAGTTAGGTCATCGTGTCAGCGCTATTGCCCATGAGGATGAGTGCTATCGGTTGACTTTCTCACCGGCCGATAACGTTCCGCAACCAACCGTTACTGCCGACATGGCGGTAGTGACGACAGGAGGCAGTCCGACGATGCAGGGTCTGCAGATGCTTGCCGGTTTGGATTTAGAAATGGTGTCGCCAGTGCCATCGCTCTTCAGCGTATGTGTTGCCGACCGCGCTCTGACCCAGTTGACGGGAACCGTGGTAGAACATGCGACCGCCGCCCTTCCCGGTACTAAATTCCGAGGCGAAGGTCCGTTGCTCATCACCCATTGGGGCATGAGCGGCCCTGCCGTACTGAAACTGTCGAGTCGTGCAGCACGCCATTTGCACGGCTGTGGTTATCAGCACGACCTTTGCATCAACTGGTGTGGAGCGATGACGCTCCCTGAAGTGGAGGCCATGATAGGGGAGATGAGTGTGGCACATGGTCGCAAACAGGTATCTACTGTGTATCCGCCCCATTTGAACAGCCGACTTTGGCAACTGTTGGTTGACCGATCGCAGATACGTGGCGGACAGCGTTGGGCAGAACTTCAGAAGAAACAGATCAATCGATTGGTGAATACGCTGACTGCCGATGTCTATCGGATGACAGGTAAGTGTAGGTTTAAGGAAGAGTTTGTGACCTGTGGAGGTGTGGCCCTTTCCAATGTCAACCTCTCTACCTTAGAATGTAAGCAGCATGAAGGTCTTTATTTTGCAGGTGAGGTGCTCGATGTAGATGCCGTCACAGGCGGTTTCAACCTGCAGGCAGCTTGGACCATGGGGCATACCGTTGCCGTTGCCATCAACAAGAAGTGCCATTGACCGACAGTCTGTCGGAGGCAAACGAGATGTAAGAATAGAAACAACCGGCCGTTCCTTCCCTTGGTCATGGGGCAGTGGGGCGGTCTAAAACAAATATGAAGATGAATATGAAGAAAACACTGATGTGGATGATGCTGATGCTGACCGGCACCGCCACGCTATCGGCACAGACCGCTGCCGACACTACGCAACACGAGGTGGTGATGGAAACCACCATGGGTACCATTGTTCTGCGGCTTTACAACGACACCCCCTTACACCGCGACAATTTCTTGGATCGGGTGCGAACGGGCTATTATAATGGCTGCACGTTTCAGCGTGTCATTCGTAATTTCATGATTCAAGCCGGCAATCCGCAAGCCCGTCAAGTGTCTGCCGGCGATACAGTGCAGTATGATGTGGAGCGCCGTGTGCCTGCAGAAATCCGTTATCCGGCGCATTATCATCGTCGCGGACAACTCTGTGCCGCGCGCGAGGGAGATGATACCAATCCTGAGTTTGCCTCCTCGTCGCATGATTTCTACATCACGTGGGGTCGCAATTTCTCGCCTCGGCAGATGGAATACTATGCCGACCAACTTCGCCGTGAGGGCAGAGCTTATGTCATTCCCGATTCAGTGATGCAACAGAACTATATAAAATATGGTGGTGTGCCCCATCTGGATGGCGGTTATACTGTGTTTGGCGAGGTCATCGAAGGACTGGATGTGGTTGATCGCATCCAACAGACTCCTGTGGATCACGACCATGGTGACCGTCCGTTGGAGGATGTGGTTATTCTCCGGGCTACTATTCGCAAGTGATATGCTACGGTTGTGAATCTGCAATCCGGCGCAACATAGAGCCCAATGGGTTTTCTTAGCCCTGCTGACGTTACTGTTGCCCTTACAGGGCGTATAGGTAAAAATAGGCATAGAACCCCAGGGTGTTACCCTGGGCTATGAAGATATTGCCCCGTTCGGGGCGTTGGTTGCAGAACGTGTGCATGTGGTATAATCACACAACCACAACAGGCCGAAAGCCCAATGGTTTTCTTAGTTAGGACATCGCCCTGCTGGTGAGAATATAATGACCGCATAAACAAAGGACAACGGGCTGAAAGCCCAATGGTTTCCTTAGTTAGAACACCGCCCTGCGGATGGAAATATAATGACCGCATAAACAAAGGACAACGGGCTGAAAGCCCAATGGTTTCCTTAGCCCAGGGCAACGCCCTGCGGATGTGAATGTTAACAAATTAATAAACGTCCTGTAAGGACAAAAGTAAAAATCATATGTCACAATCACTTTGCAAAATCTATTTGCATATTATCTTCCACATCAAGACATCTAGCCCATGTATTCTTGATGATGATCTCGATCGGGTGCATGCGTATATAGGGCACCTCGTCAACGATGCAAATTGTCTAAATATTTGGGTTGATGGCACAGGTGACCATGTGCATGTATTGTGTCTGTTAGGGCGTGAGATTTCTATTGCAAATCTCTTGGAAACATTGAAGCGCAATAGTAGCAGATGGATTAAATCATTATCACCACATTATTCAATGTTTGCGTGGCAGGGGGGATATGCAGCATTATCGGTCAGTCAATCTGTAGTCGATAAAACGTTAGCATACATCAAAAACCAGAAAGCGCATCATAAGAAGACAACATTCCAAGAGGAATACAAGCAATTCTTGAAGCTATATAACATAGAATATGATGAGAAGTATGTGTTCTCTGACTAGCTTGATTTTACTGTTGCCCTTACAGGGCGTATAGGTAAAAGAGGCATAAAAACCCAGGGTGTTACCCTGGGCTATGGAAATATTGCCCCGTTCGGGGCGTTGGTTGCAGAACGTGTACATGGGTAATAATCACACACCATTCGTGATGTTTTTCATCTGCAACAATCCGGCGTTGCAAAACGTGTCGTGGGTAATAATCACACAACCATTCGTGATGTTTTTCATCTGCAACAATCCGACGTTGCAAAACGTGTCGTGGGTAATAATCACACAACCACAACGGGCTGAAGGCCCAATGGTTTCCTTAGCCCAGGGTAACACCCTGTGGGTGTGTGGGGTTATTTTACCGAACGTCCTGAAAGGACAAAAGTAAAATGTTAGAAGACCTTTTCAATGAGTATATAACACAAATCCGCCCTCTTTCTGATGGAACGGGGGTGGACTTGTGTTTTTATTTATTGTTATTTCGGCAGATTGAATGCGCGACTCATCTCCTGCATTTGCTCCTGACTCATACCTTCGGGCATGAAACCCATGGCTCTTGCGTTGACATAAATCTTAGCACTCTTGGAGAGAACGTCAATCTGGTCGAAGGCATCCATCACATCGATACCTTTGGCAAAGACACCATGTTTCTCCCAAAGCACCACATCATAGTCTTCCAACTGATGGAGTGTGGCCTGAGCGAGCGTATTAGATCCCGGCAGTTCGTAAGGCACAATGCCCAGTCCGAGCGGACAGAAAGCCTTGGTTTCCGGTATCATCGACCAGAGCAGATTGGTGAGCACATCCTTGCCCAGCATCTCGCGGTTGTGGCTCATTGCTACCAGTTCGATGGGGTGGGTGTGTACCGTAGCACGGTAGTTGCTGCCTGTGGCAATGAGCTGTGCATGTACGGTGAGGTGGCTTGGCAGTTCGCTGGTAGGCATGACGGGCTCGTCGGCAATGATTACATACGATGCGCAGTCGTCGAGAATGCGTATGATGCTACCGTTTGCCATGGGCTTTCTTGCTAAATCGCGCATGCGCTTACCCGTACCTTTACAATAGAAATAGGTATTTTTAAGTTCAGGGAGAGTCACCCCAATGGGTATTGCATCGCTGATGGGAGGCATCTGCCTGATTTCGTCATCAACGAGTTCGGTGACATTGACGGTGATGTTTCCACCGTTGCGCTCTGCCCATCCGTTTTGCCAGAGGTATCCTGCCACTTCTGCAATCTTCTCAATTTCCTGTGTCAGTGCAGGACGTTGTTCCAATATACTTTTCATTTTGTTTGTAGATTTGTAGTTTGAATGGTGCAAAGGTAGTCATTTTTCTGATATTTAACGCTATTTGTTCATGATATTTCATATATTTTCAGTAATTTTGCGTCTCGAAGAAACCAAATACAAAACGACGATGAATAAGAAGGAATTACCTGTATTGCTGCTCACGGGTTATCTGGGCAGCGGAAAAACCACCTTGTTGAACCGCATCTTGACCAATAAGAAAGGCATCAAGTTTGCTGTTGTGGTCAACGATATTGGTGAGGTGAACATCGACGCCAACCTCATTCAGCAGGGCGGTGTGGTCAATCAGAAGGACGACAGCCTTGTGGCTTTGCAGAATGGCTGCATCTGTTGTACGCTCAAGATGGATCTCGTGGAACAGTTGAAAGACATTGCTGCCATGCAGCGCTTCGACTATATCGTGATAGAGGCGAGTGGTATTTGCGAACCTGCACCTATCGCACAGACCATCTGCTCCATCCCCACCTTGGGTCCGGAATATACGAAAGACGCGATACTGCGCCTTGACAGCATTGTTACCGTGGTCGATGCATTGCGTATGCGCGATGAGTTTGGCAGCGGTGAGGCGCTGACCAGCCAGAATATTGGTGAGGAAGACATTGAAAACCTGGTTATCCAGCAGATAGAATTCTGCAACACCATCCTGCTCAACAAGGCTTCTGAGGTGTCGGCAGAGGAGTTGGAGAAGATCAAGCAAATCATCCATGCACTGCAACCCAAGGCAGAGATTATCACATGCGACTATGGTGACGTGGATTTGGATAAACTGGTGAACACCCACGGTTTTGACTTTGATGCCGTAGCCACGTCGGCTGCGTGGATTGACGAGATAGAACATCACCATGAAGATGATGACGACGAAGAAGAAGAACATCACCACCACCATCATGACGACGATGATGACAACGAGGAAGAACATCACCACCACCATCATGACGATGATGACGACGACGAAGAAGAACATCACCACCACCATCATCACCACCACCACGACCATAAAGGCGGCGAAGTGGAAGAGTATGGCATTGGCAGTTTTGTGTATTATGCCCGCAAACCTTTCGACATCAACTACTTCGATAATTTTGTTGCGCGGCAGTGGCCCAAGGGCGTTATCCGCTGCAAAGGCATCTGCTGGTTTGTCGATGAGCCCGACCGCTGTTATGTGTTTGAGCAGGCAGGCCGCCAGATGGGACTTCAGGGAGCCGGTCAATGGTATGCTACCATGCCCGAAGACGAGTTGCGCGACATGATGGCGATGAACGAAGACTTGCGTCGCGACTGGAATCCGATGTATGGCGACCGCATGCAGAAACTGGTGTTTATCGGTCAGCACATGGATCGCAAAGCCATTACCGATGCGCTCGATTTCTGCCTGAGCGACAAGGTGACGTGGTAATCGCACGTGATAAGACTTACAAGTCGGAGATCGGTTAGTGTGCCGCTCTCCGATTTTTTTTTGTTTACCCTCTTTTCATATAGGTCGCAAAATACCTGTTGCATGTAGTCGTGGCAATATCCTACAGCGTGTCGGTGGACGTCAATCAAATAGCTTATGAATAAAAAAAACAGCCCAGTTTTTGTAGATTTCCCAGATTATTTCATATATTTGCAAAATAATTGCTCCAACAGAGTCATTGGCAATTAAAAATACTACTATCCTGCATGTCAGACAAGAATATTATATATAAGGTGTATCGATTCTATCGAGATGGATTTCGCAGCATGACCATAGGTCGCACGCTGTGGACCGTTATCATCATCAAACTCATTGTGATATTCGCCGTGTTGAAGTTGTTTTTCTTCCCCGATGTGGTGGGCAGACAAGCCAAAAACGGCGACCGCGCCACATTTGTGGCAGGCGAACTGACGCGCCGGTAGGTATCTGTGCTGACAATACAGCCTGACAGTGAAGCAAGCAAATAGAAAAATAATCAATAATAAAAAAAATAAAGCTTATGAATCATCTTCTGACAATCGACCCCGCACTCATTGATTGGTCGCGTGCCCAGTTTGCTCTGACAGCCATTTACCACTGGTTGTTTGTGCCGCTAACATTGGGCTTGGCTGTAGTGATGGGCATTATGGAAACCATCTATTACCGTACGGGAAAACCATTTTGGCGCCAACTGTCGCAGTTTTGGCAGCGTTTGTTTGGTGTCAATTTTGCCATGGGCGTAGCCACAGGCATCATACTTGAGTTTGAGTTTGGCACCAACTGGAGCAATTATTCCTGGTTTGTAGGCGACATATTCGGCGCTCCACTTGCCATAGAGGGTATTGTAGCCTTCTTCATGGAGAGTACGTTTGTGGCAGTGATGTTCTTCGGATGGGACAAAGTGTCGCGCGGATTCCATCTTGCATCCACATGGCTTACCGGTATCGGTGCTACGATATCTGCATGGTGGATACTTGTGGCAAACTCATGGATGCAGTATCCTGTGGGTTGCGAGTTCAATCCCGATACTGTGCGCAACGAGATGACGAGTTTTATGGAGGTGGCACTGTCGCCGATGGCTGTTGATAAATTCTTCCACACCGTCACTTCCACATGGATTGTGGGTGCTGTGTTTGTTTGTGCCGTGAGTTGCTGGTATCTGTTGCGTGGCAGAGAGAAGGAACTTGCACGTCAAAGCATCAAGGTTGCAAGCATCGTGGGACTGGTGGCTTCGCTGGCTGCCATACATACAGGCGATGGTTCTGCGGTAATGGTGGCAGAGAAACAACCCATGAAACTTGCTGCTATGGAGGCACTCTACGATGGTGGTGAGGGTGTCGGACTGACCGTGGTCGGTGCGCTCAATCCCTTTGCTCAACCCGATTATGCCCAGGGAGGCGAGATGCCTTTGCGCATAACTGTGCCTTACGGACTCTCTATCCTTGCCACTCATTCCACCGACGGATATGTGCCTGGAGTGAACGATCTGCTCAACGGCTATACGCGCAAGGACGGTACGCGCGAACTGTCGGCTGAGGAGAAGATGGAGCGTGGTCGCAATGCCATTGCCACGCTTGCCGAATACCGCAAAGTGAAAGCTGCCAATGCCAACGACAGCCGTTTGCCACAACTCGCAGAACAGTTGAAGGCCGACATGCCATACTTTGGTTATGGTTACATCAAAGACCGTGCAGAACTCGTGCCCTATATCCCCATCAACTTCTACGCCTTCCGCGTCATGGTAGGAGTGGGCAGTCTGCTGTTGCTGTTCTTCATCGTTATAGGTTTTGTGGCATGGCGAAAAGACATCACCAGGAGTGGCAGATGGCTCTGGATAACGGCTGTTGCGATGCTACCACTGGTTTATATTGCCAGCGAAGCAGGTTGGATAGTGGCAGAACTGGGTCGTCAGCCATGGGCTATACAGGATATGTTGCCCACGGTAGCCGCAGTTTCCGACCTGAAGGCAGGTAGCGTTTCGCTGACCTTCTTCATCTTCCTCGTGCTGTTTACCGTTCTGCTGATAGCAGAAGTCAGCATCATGTGTCGTGTCATCAAGAACTATAAGTCGGCACAAGAATAGAGATTACATCCAATATTCAATTTCCAACACTAAAAAAGAACACTGTTATGACTTATACATTTCTTCAACAATACTGGTGGTTTGTGGTGTCGCTGCTTGGCGCATTGCTCGTATTTCTGCTCTTTGTGCAGGGTGCCAATTCGCTGGTCTATAGTCTGGGACGTACCGAAGAGGGACAGCGCAAAGTGATGGAGTCCACTGGCCGGAAGTGGGAAATCACGTTTACCACACTCGTAACCTTCGGTGGTGCATTCTTCGCCTCCTTCCCATTATTCTACAGTACAAGTTTCGGCGGAGCTTACTGGCTGTGGATGATTATTCTCTTCTCGTTTGTGTTGCAGGCTGTGAGCTATGAGTTTCAGCACTGCAAAGGCAATCTGCTCGGCAAGCGCACCTATCAGTGGTTTCTTGTGATCAACGGCATAGTGGGTCCGTTGCTGTTGGGTGGGGCTGTTGCCACCTTCTTCAATGGGTCAAACTTCATTGTCGAGAAAGCATCGCTCACCGATCTTGGCGCACCGGTCATCAGTCGGTGGGCCAACGCTTCGGCAGGTCTTGACGCACTGCTCGACCCTTGGAACCTTGCATTGGGCTTTGCCGTGATGTTCTTGGCGCGTATCTTGGGCATCCTGTATATTATGAACAATGTTGATGACGAGGATATCCGTTCGCGCGGTTCAGTAAGACTGGTGGGATGTACGATACCATTCCTGGTGTTTTTCCTTGCTTTCTTTGTGCGCACGCTACTGAAGGATGGCTTTGCCGTTGACCCTGCCACGGGTGCTGTGTTTATGGAACCGATGAAATATCTGCACAACTATCTCCAGTTGTGGCCGCTCGCAGTGCTCACGGTGATTGGTGTTGTGCTGTTGCTCTACGGCGTGGCGCGCACCATTTTCAGTGCCACCTATGTCAAAGGAATATGGCCTGCCGGTATTGGCGTGGTGCTTGTGGTGTTGTCGCTGCTGTTGGTGGCAGGGTGGGGCAATACAGCCTACTATCCGTCGAATGCCGATTTGCAGTGCTCACTGACCATTGCCAACAGTTGCAGCAGCGAGTTTACGCTTCGCACCATGTTTTATGTTTCGCTCCTCGTGCCTTTTGTTTTCGGCTATATAGCCTACGTTTGGCGCGTGATGGACAGAAAATAGCGACGTTGCCGATAGGCTTTGCAAACATGCTAATATATCCGTGGCTTTGCTGCGGATATATTTTTTTAGGTGTTTGCCTATTGCTTGGCTCACTCGGCAATGGTCTGTTGATGTGGTTCAGATATTCCCTTGCTCGGCAATTTCAATGAATTTGCTGAGTAATTTCAATGAATTTGCTGAGTAATTTCAATGAATTTGCTGAGTAAAACAAATTAAATTGCTGAGCAAAACAAATTGATTTGCTGAGCAAAACAAATTGAATTGCTGAGCAAAACAAATTGAATTGCTGAGCAAAACAAATTGATTTGCCTTTAGAAGCATGCGCTATAGGAATGTAAGGTGTTGCTTGTTAGGTTGTTAAGCGACGCTTGCACGACCTGTGGCAGCACCACTTTCAACATCGGTCGAAACCCTATACGGCAAAAGCGCATGCCACAGACTATTGCTGCCGATGGACTGCAAGAGTTAAGTCAGCTGGTGACAGACCAACAGTCAGATGCATGTAGCTCAAGGGCGGATGAGATATGCGGCGAATACTCAGATGTAATACTCGGCAGAATCGACGAGGCCGGCACGTAGCGCATACTTGGTAGCCTCGTGTGCATTGTTGACACCCAACTTGCGGAAGATGTTTTTGCGATGGGTGTTGACGGTATGGAAACTGGAGAAACGGCGCTCGGCAATCTCTTTCGTGGTAAGACCGAGCGCAATATCCTTGAGGATCTCGGTCTCTGTGGGCGTCAGGCGAATGTCTTCCTCTTGCTTCTCCTGACTTGGCGCCAATAGCATTTCTGCCATGCGCTGGCAGATGTAGCGCTGATGGCGACAGGCGGCAGACAGACATTCGCGCACTTCTTGCAAGGGAGATTCCTTGAGCAAAATGCTGAAACGGGGACTCAGCGCCAGCAAACGGCGTACAAAATCGCCGGAAAGGTCGGTGCTGAACATCACCCATTGCACATCGGGAAAACGAAGATGCAGAATGTCGAGCTCGTCAACATCATTGACGTCAAACAGCGTATAGTCCATCACAACCACCGCTTCACTATCGTTTTTCAATAATTCAATAAGTCCGCATTTGTCTTCAGCACTATCCGTTGACCACTGGTCGGCCTGACTGCAAACATACAGAATGCCCGCACGGGTGATGTCTTGATTGTCGGCAAGGATGATGTGACAGTTCATGGGGCAAGAAACTATTGGAAGGAAGCAAGTCGCTTGGTCATCTGTTCGGACAGGCGCTCATGGCTGCGGCGCATGTGTGCATACATCACGGCATAGGCCGTAATCTCCAAAATAGGATAAACGTAGGGCACACCCAGCAGACACGACAGATAGACAATGATGGCACGGCTGTTGAAAGTCAGCAGATTGGTGTATTTCATCAGCGGAAGAGAACCTCGGCGGAACTCGTCGCGCAACGATTGCGGAATAGTGGCAGGATTGGAATAACGCTGGCGCAACTGCTCATAGAATGCCTGAAACTTAGGAGTGCGGTCTTCTTGTGATTTGCAGTAGCCGGCATAGTTGGAATAGAATAGGCGGGCAAACCAACGCTCTTTGGGCATCGAATCGGCTATCTTACGCTGTTCGGCAGAGTTGTCGAGCTCGCTGCCTTCCTTGCCTAACAGGAAGAAAAGATGAATCTGACGATAGTAATCGGCTAAGGAACTCTGACGGGAGTGGCAGCCGAAACCTGCCCAAGCGGCAATGGCAAAGGCTATGAAGTAGGCAGAATAGCCTATTTCGTCATAAAACATATTACCTGTGCGAAGGAAGATGGCTACGTAGATGAAGAGAAACCATACATCGCCGGATAGTCCATCGAGCACACGGCCTACAAGGGTTTTCTTGCCAGTAAGGCGCGCCATCTGTCCGTCGGTAGAGTCGCAGAAGTTAGCAAACATCAGGAGAATGACTCCTGCAATGTTGTGATAGAGGTCGGGGAAATAGAACATCACTCCGGCAGCAGCGCCAAGGAAGAAGGAAATGATGGTGATGACGTTGGGATGCACACCGAAACGGTTCCAGAAAAGCGCAAACGCCAAACCGATAGGACGTGTGAAATGCACATCAAGCCACTCTTCGGTATCGTCTGACTTGAAGGATGCACGAAGCAGTTCGCGGAAGGTTTTATGTTCGTTTGTCATAATCGTATTGTGAATGAGAAATATCTGTTATTGACCGGCGAGGAAGGCTTCTGCCTTCTTGATATCATCGGCATGGTCGATGTCGAGTACTTTGGAGAATGCCCAAGCCGTCAGCTGACGACCGTCGGTCAGCAGGGCACGCTGGAAATTGCGCATGCGGCTTTCGCCACGTTCCATGCAGCCATTAAGTGTTTCGATGGCTGACGAGGTGAGACCGTATATGCCGCCGGAGATGTAACGGGGATGCTCTTGATGGTCGAGAAAATTGAGAATACGGAGCGTATCGTCGGTTTCGACATAGAGTGGCTTTTCGTCATCGATGTAGTCGGTGACGCCCATCACGCCATCGGTATGTCCGTCGGCAATCTGTTGACGGAAGGCTTTCACGTAGTTGCTAAATTCTTCTTCGCGGAAAATGGTATCGACGGTGGTCAATACAAAAGGACTGTCGGAGAGATAGGGGCTGATGACATGGAAACTGTGCATCGAACTGGGAGTGCTCTGAACGCAGAAGCGCAGAGGAATGGGGCGTCCTTTCAGTCCGTCGCGCTGCAGTTCTACCAAGTGTTGAGCTACCAAAGTGGTGAGATCGTTGCAGATGACAACTATTTCTTCTGCATCATTATCCATGAAAACACGTATCAGACGGTCTATCAGATACTCGCCGCCTACCTTGACCAACGGTTTGGGAGAGTCAATTCCCTCGGCTGCCAATCGGCTGCCTTCGCCGGCCGCAATTATTGCATATTTCATCTTATATATAAATAATGTGTAACTTTGCAAGCGCAAAATTACACATTATTCGTGAAAAACGAGCAAGATACTGTCGTTTTTTATCTTAATACCAGTTTGTTGGTATATACATCGCCTGAACCTTTGACGTCGTGGCGCTCCCTTTGGGCTGTTCCTTCAATGTTGATATTGCCCGAACCGATGACCTGACTCTCGATGGTTCCGCAGTCAACGGCTTTCAACTCGATATCGCCCGAACCTTTCAAATCCATCCGTGTGGCGATGACTTGGTGCTGCGTGATGTCGATGTCACCCGAACCGATGAGGGAAAGATTGGTGTTGCGTGCCGTAACATTGGGGAGATCGATGTCGCCACTTCCGGAAAGAACCACTTTCAGATTGTCGCAGATGAGGCTCTGAAGGTCGATATCGCCGCTACCACGCAGATCAATCATCATATTGTCGGTATCGATATGACCGTTGCATTTGAAATCGCCAGAACCTTTCAAGAAGATGCCGACAAGGTCGGGAGAGCTGACGGTAACGGTTACATCGTCGCTATTGCCGACGTTGAAAAAGGTGTCGGGGGTCTTGATCATAATCTTCAACCGCTTGTCAGAAACGGAGGTCTCTACATTCTTAAGAAGCGACTGCGGGGCTTTTACTGATACATGATACGTATTGGCTTGTTGATAAACAACATTGACCGAACCGTAAATCTCAATGGCTTCAAAGTCTTTCACTTCGTTGCGAATGGTGGTAACCTGTGGCGATTGCGAGTCGGCGGTAATCTTCATTTCCTTGCATGATGTCATGGTGACGATGGCAGTCAGCATTAAAAACATGATTTTTTTCATAGTCTAATATTTTTTGTTTTTGTGATGTTTCTGACCTTTTGACGATACATAGTGTGGAAAAGTTGCAGGCAACCGATTTTTTTTCCGCAAGTAATGTGATTTTATGGAATGGGTCAGACAGCAAGGGTATGATAATCATATAGGGTGGAAATGATAAATAGAAATGGATTTTCCATCAAAGGAATAGGTGCAGAATGACAATCAGGGCTGGATTTCCAATTGTAGGAATCCAGCCCTGATAGGTGGTGTATGCAGAAAATGTACTGTCGATAGCGGTTAGAAAGTCATGCGCACCATGAAACGGATGCCGTGCTTGTGGGCACTCGGCAGGTCGTTGTAGTTGAGGCGGCGCACATATTCCACATGCATGATCTTGAAGATATTGTGAATACCCAATGCCAATTCCCAGTAGGGACGATGGGGATCCATGATATGCGAACCTGTGGGGAATGCCATCACGATAGGACTGTCGGTCTGCATGTTGGGGTTGTTCTTGTCGGAGAGTTCGCCCCACAGCATCTTCACGCCGATATATTCACGCCATTTCAACTTTTTGAGCAATGGGATGCGGTTGAAGATTTTACCGTTGAGGTCCCAACTGATATCGGCAGAAACATAGCGGTCGTTGAGAAACTCCATGTTGTTGATCAGGTTGAACGTGTTGTCCTGAATGATGTATGAGAGGTTGGTCTCAGGCATGCAGAGCAGCAGGAACGGCACTTTCTCCCATTGTATTCCACCCTTGAGATAGCAGTCAATCTTTCCCCAGCTGTTCATCCAGAAGCGTTTGTAAATGCCTGCTTCGGTATAGTTGTAGCTGTAGTCACCGCCCAATACATTCTTCAGACCCAGGGTGTGGCTGACAGAGAACACCGGTGCATCAAGATTGATCTTCAAACGGCGCTGTTTGGTATTGATATAGGTGGCACCGGGACAATACTCCAGAGCGGCACGTATTTCTGTTGTGCGAATATGGTGAGATGGCTGAACTGCTGTTGTCGGATAGGGTGAAATGATGTTATCTTCACCGTTGCCAGCAATATTTTTCCATGCCGTGTATTCGTTCATAGGAGTGAAACGCAGATTACCGCAGGCTTCGTTGTCTTCGGTCTTGATGCTGAAAGTAGTCTTGAAACCGAAGTCTTCCTCACGTTCGAAGGTGATCTGCTGTCGGTTGTAGAACATCATAGCATCTACTTTGCTCCACTTGAATGCAGTAAACACGTTGTCCTTGTCGGTATGCATGAACTTGTCTGAGGGCGACATCACATCGTAGGTAGAGGTGAAACTCAGCGTGCGTTTAGGGAACTCACGTGGGAGATACTCCTTCTTGTTGAACGAGTAAGTCACTTCGCCTTTATAGTAGTTCTTGTGTGACTTCATGCCGTGGGCATAGTAGCCGGAGAAGAACCAATGCTTGTTGAGATTGGCTGTGGTCTGGGCAGAAGCACGCAGTCGCATACCGTCAACAAAGTTGTTGGATATCATGGTGTTGATAGGTCCGATATCAACTTTCGACGGATTGCCGGTCTCTACAAAGTTTTCGATGAGTGCCTTTGCACCGAAGATGATATACTTGAAGCCCTTGATGTTCTGCAGTCCTTTGATGAAGGCATCCATGGAATTCTCGCCTTTGGTTAGTTCCACCTGACGGTATTGAGCCCAGAAAGCATCGCCACGCATCATGGCATCGGCCTCGCGCACATCTTTCTTTTTGCCTTTGAAGAGCTGTTTGGGCAACTCATCGAAAGCATAGTCTGTGAGGCGTGTGTTACGTATGACAATGATTTTATGGAGGAAACTTGCAATCTTCATCTCCACAATCATGTCATCAACAGAGAGTACCCATTCGCCATTGGGCAACTGGGTAAATTCCTGATCGACACGAAGGTTTTCTACGAAATTGACGTCGCTGCGCCGCGGAATGGTCAGTTGGCAACGTTTCACCTGATAGGACGAGTCCTTCAAAATGTAGATGTCGCCACGGAATCCGAAGTCCTGCTGGTTGTTGGGAAGAAACTGCAGATGGATGCAACTGTCGCGATCTACCTTGACGGTGTCCTCTATATAAAATCGGTAGAAGCCGATGGCTCCTTTGCCAATAGGTGAGGTGAAGGGATATTGCAACAGTCGGATCTGGTCGTCGTAGATATTTACATCGGTGAACACATCTTTCAGCATCGTCGTGATGATATCGCCAGTTTGGAAAAGATCGCCTATTCCTGTAGAACTCTGTCCGATGATGATGTTCTTTTCATCGTGTGGCCTGCGGCGATAAAGTCGTTTGGTGACGGTCTCATCTACCGATAGGGGCAATATCAACTTGTTGTTATAGGGGCAGTTCTCAACCTGGTCGGTCAGCCATTTCTTGTTCTTGAACTTAGGGTTCTGGAGCATTTCCGGCGTTATTTCGTTGGCCGCCATGGTGAGCTTCTGATACTTATTGTATTGGTAGAAGTCGTTGTTGGCGAGGTCGGTCATCTTCTTGTGTTCGATGACCTTGCGCATCAGTTCTACTGCCGGATTGTTTTTGCGGCTGTAGCGTTGGCGCTTGGCACGGACGGTGACTCCCTTTAGCATCTTTGTATCGGGCTTCAGACGGATGTCGAGCCGC
Source organism: Prevotella sp. P4-119 (assembly GCF_002251345.1). Taxonomy (NCBI): domain Bacteria; kingdom Pseudomonadati; phylum Bacteroidota; class Bacteroidia; order Bacteroidales; family Prevotellaceae; genus Prevotella; species Prevotella sp. P4-119. The sequence continues at coordinate 19,530 of NZ_NPJB01000022.1, forward strand.
ATGGGGGTGCGGTCAGTAATCTGAATCGTCTGTGAAATATAGCCTACGGCACTAAAGGTCAAGGCCCAGCCAACCCTCTTCTGAATGGTGTAGCGGCCCTCGATGCTTGATACAACAGCTTCTTTATGGGTTTTATAAACGACGCTCGCCATGGGTATGCTGTCTTTGGTCTGAGCGTCGATGACGTATCCTGAAAGCAATCCTTGTGCCTGCGTGGGCAGGCACAAGGACATTACTAATATTATAAAATAGAGTTTAATCGATTTCTTCATCGGCTTCATAACCACCCATTTCGCGGATAGCATTCTTCAACATGGTGTATTGCTGGTAGAGGTTGTTGACAGCCTCTTCGCCCTGAGTGTAGTCGTGCATAGGTGCTTTGAGGAAGAAACTCAGGAAGCGTTGGATGCCGAAGCGTCCTGCACGTGCAGCCAGGTCACTCAACAGAGTGAGGTCGAGCAACAGCGGAGCGGCGAGGATAGAGTCGCGGCAGAGGAAGTTGATCTTGATCTGCATGGGGTATCCCATCCATCCAAAGATGTCGATGTTGTCCCATCCTTCCTTGTTGTCGTTGCGGGGAGGATAGTAGTTGATACGTACTTTGTGGTAGTATTGAGTATCCTCATCGTTGCCGTGGCCGTAGAGGTCGGGCTGTACGTCTGGCTTCAGAATGGTCTCAAGAGTAGAGAGCTTGCTGACTTCCTTGGTGTGGAAGTTTGCGGGTTCGTCGAGCACGAGACCGTCGCGGTTGCCGAGGATGTTGGTAGAGAACCATCCGTTCAGACCGAGGCAACGTGTGCCGATGATAGGAGCGAAGCCTGACTTAACAAGTGTCTGACCTGTTTTGAAGTCTTTACCTGCGATAGGCATCTTGGTCTTTTCGGCGAGTTCCCACATGGCGGGAATATCTACGGTGGTGTTTGGAGCGCCCATGATGAAGGGTGCACCTTCGGTGAGGGCTGCGTAAGCATAGCACATAGATGGTGCGATGTGCTCGCGGTCGTCGGCCTTCATAGCTTCTTCGAGTGCTGCGAGTGTGCCGTGGATTTTCTCGTCAACGGGTACGTAGATTTCGGTAGAGGCAGCCCAGATAACAACGATGCGTGCGCAGCCGTTCTTTGCTTTGAAGTCGCGGATGTCCTGCCGCAGGGCTTCAACCATTTCCCAACGTGTTTTGCAGTCTTTCACGTTGTCGCCATCCAGACGCTTAGCGTAGTTTTTGTCGAAAGCGGCCTTCATAGGAACGATCTTTTCCAGTTCGTCGCGTACGGGCTCGATATCTTTCTCTTTCAGAACTTCAGCGTACATGGCAGCCTGATAGGCATTCTGGGGGTAAACATCCCATGTGCCGAACACGATGTCGTTCAGATCGGCGAGGGGAACGATATCCTTGTAGTGGAGATACTTCTTGTCTGTGCCACGGCCGATACGAATTTTGTCATACTGCGTCATGGAGCCGACAGGTTTGGTCAGTCCCTTGCGAGTCATGAGTACACCAGTCATGAATGTAGTGGCAACGGCGCCGCAGCCAACTACCATAATTCCCAATTTGCCTTCAGCAGGCTTAACATTAGTTTGTTTCATTACACTTAGTTTTTAATATATGTATTTTATATTATTGTTGTCTAACAGTTCTGTGAGGTTGTCGATAGCGAGATTGGCCTGTGATTCATCTACTGGGTCATCAGTCCATTGTTCGCCTCGTATCCATACGGTATTGCATCCTGCCCGATGGGCGGGGATGATGTCTTTGTCGATGCTGTCGCCTACTACGGTTACTTCGTCGGCTTTCATGCCGAGGGCTTCTACTCCGAGTTGGAAGATGCGTGGGTCCGGTTTGCGTACGCCGACCACCGCCGACTCTATGATATGGTCGAAGATGCCATCGAATCCGAATTCGCGGAGTACGGTTGAGATGTTGCCGTAGAAGTTGCTCACCAGTACCATGGGCACTCGCTCTTTGAGTTGCAGGAGTACTGCACGACTTTCTGCGGTGTGTCTGCACACCTCGGTATAAAGCAGGTCGAGTACTTGGTCGTGGTAGTTCAGACAGTCGAGATATTCCATCTCGATGTGCAGCTTAGAGTCGAGGGTTTGACGGAATGTGTAGTCTGGCTGTATGATAGGATTCTTGGCCAATGTCCGCTCGCCGTGCACGTATGCATCGCGAAAGCGGGCTTCGGTCACGGGTACGCCTGCCTGTTGGTAGGTGTGCCACAGTACTTTTCCCCAATGGCAGCCTCCGGTGTCGAGTGTTCCGCCATAGTCGAAAATATAGCCTTTCGTCTTAAGCATGTTTGTCAGTTCTGTCATTTCCTTTTTTTTATTGTTTGCAGTCCTGCCTTCTGAACGATGTGTTCTACAATGGCTTGGGCTGCTTCGGTCCGGCATCTTGAGAAACTGGGCCAGTCGTTGAAGTCTATCAATACGGGGGTTCCGTCTGGCTGTATGATGCAGTCACCTCCGTAGATGCCTGTCTGCAGTAGTGTTGCGGCTTGGTTGGCCATCTGCTGCAATTGTTTTTTGTCAAACGGATAGTGGGCGGGCTTGCCGTTGCGCTGTTCGTCGCCGAATTTGCTTTGCCCATCATCGCCTGGATAGTAGTAGCAGAAAAAGTCTGTATCGGTGACACCGTAAAACTTCACAAGGTCTCCGGTGATGTGTGCCCGTATGTCAATTTCCGTTATCCCCTTGGCTTTCATCTCATTTGCCGTGGTCATGGCGCTTTCGTAGTCTGGGCGGAACAGTACATCCGCTGATGTCTGCGCCGAAGCATCGCCTCGTTTGACCCAATAACCGTTGTTGCCTTTATGCGGTGCAACATTTATTCCGGCGCTTTCCAGCATCTTCATTTGTTGGTAGCGCTGACAGCAGGTGATAATGCCTTCCGGACTGTTGATGACGATGGCGCCTTGCTGTTGCTTTCTTTTAAGCTCTTGCAGCACCGTTTCGTCGCGTCCCATGGTCACATACACCTCTGCTTGAGGAAGCGGTTTTTCTTTCTCGTCTTCCGAATATGTTGCTATACGAAGCCCTTTGTCGAGCAATCTGCAACCGACTTCATGTAATATGGCCGTGTCCTTCTCTACGCTGTTGGGCGAATACCGATGGGCCCGGCTTATCATGACTATTTGACTGTCGTACATATTTTATATTACGCATTAAAAAGCATACAAAGATACTCCTTATTATTCAAATATAGAAAACTTTTGAACATTTTTTTGTTTTCTACGTAAAGTTTTGCCTTTTTTATTTATTTTCTTACAAAATAATGGCGATTATTGCCGTTTGTTGGCAAATAAACGGGGGCTGGCTGCAAAAAGGACGTGATGATGGATTTCGGAGTCTTGTTGCGTAGGGAAATACGATTTTGAAATCGGTTTGAAAATGTTCCGAAGCTATTCAGAAACCATCCCGGAGGCATCCCGAAGGCATCCCGAAGGGTGGCGGTAAGCATGTCAAGGCGATATGATGTCTCCAATTTACTCTTTTCTCTCGTTGAAAAAATCAATCCAGAATATGGAACCTTTGCCCATGACCGATTCTACTCCAACCTTGGCTTTCAGACTCTTTGCCAAATTGCGGCAGATGCTTAGGCCAATTCCCGTGCCTGGAACAAATTCGTTGACCTTCACGAAGCGTTCGAAAAGAAGGTCGTTGCATTTGTCAGCAGGAATGCCGATGCCTGTGTCTCTTACCCAAATGCTGATGCGATCGGTTTTCTTTGTGTAGCCCAAACGGATTTCTCCAGTCTCGGTAAACTTGACTGCGTTGCTGACATATTGATTGATAATTTCCTTTAGGCGGTCGTGGTCGGTTTGTAATAGGTGGTTGTTTGTATTATCAACAACAATTGTTAATCCTTTTTCTTTGCATGGTGTGGTGTATTTGTCGGCAATCTCACGCAAGACTTCCAGTATGCTGACGTCTGTATTTTCTATAGTTTGGTAGCTTCCTGCTTCCAGTTTGGAGACGTTCATCATGTCATCGAATAGGCGTAGCAGATGTGCATTATTCTGCTTGATGAGGTCTATCAGATTCTGGCGCTCCTCATCGCTCTGTGCCAAAGGTAGAATATCGCTAAATCCGACAATGGCGTGGAGAGGTGTGCGTACTTCGTGAGTGATGTTGGCAAGGAATGCTGATTTCAGTCTGTCGCTCTCTTCGGCGTGGTTGCGAGCTTCGAGTAGTTCTTGTTCCACCTGCTTGGTGGTGTCTATGCATGTGGTTGCTCCTACTATGGTTAGTGGGCGCCCGTTCAGATCCCGCTTCTCAATGGTGGCAAACATGGCAGCCCAATATTTTTTTCCTGCTGCATTAGTCATTTGGTATTCCTGATAGGTTTCTTCCTCGCGTCCTGCCGCAAGGTTGAGAAAGGCGTTGCGAACTGCTTGCACTTGTTCGGTGGCGATGTGTTTGAAAATCTTTTCTACAGGAGTTCCCTTTTGCGGTATGAAAAGGTCTTTACCTTCACGATAGTCGCTCTCTACGTTGATGGTCATCGAAGGTACGTCAACTCGCCAAGTGGAGAGCTTCATTGCTTTAAGCACCAAGTCGTATTCAATGTTGCCAACTTCGTCGGACATGGCCTCTACTTGAGTCTTTAATCGTTTGACTCTGCGTGTCAGCACAAACCAAGAAATTGCCAAAAAAATAATAAGTGGAATGCTTATAATCCATGCAAGAACATCGGCTGTCAGCCATGAACGGATAGATAGAAATATGGTGTCTGTTAGGTTTGTCATATTGGAATTGGCAATATTGCGATGGGCAAAATTACATAAAAGATTTAGAATAATGAAAAAAAACGGGAATTATTTTGCAATTTGCGGCATTTCAGTTAACTTTGCACCATATTTATAAATACACATAATGACACAAGAATTTGAACTGATCGCCAAGACCTTTATGGGATTGGAATCCGTCTTGGCGAAGGAATTGACGCAACTGGGCGCAAACGAAGTGCAAATAGGACGCCGCATGGTGTCCTTTATGGGCGATAAAGAAATGATGTATCGTGCCAATTTTCAGTTGCATACTGCTATCCGTATTCTTAAACCCATTAAGCATTTCAAGGCTCTGTCGGCTGATGATGTCTATCGGGAGGTGCAAAAAATCGATTGGTCAGAGTACATCGGCTTAGACAAAACGTTTGCCGTTGACTCTGTGGTGTTCTCGGAAGAGTTCCGCCATTCTAAGTTTGTGGCCTATAAAGTGAAGGATGCCATTGTTGACCAATTTCGCGAAAAGACAGGAAAACGCCCCAATATCTCGGTGGCAAATCCTGATATCCGTCTGAATATCCATATCGCAGAAGACAAATGTACGCTGTCGCTCGATTCAAGTGGTGAATCGCTCCATCGTCGCGGCTATCGTCAGGAGTCGGTAGAAGCTCCGCTCAATGAGGTGTTGGCTGCCGGTATGATTCTCATGACAGGATGGCAAGGCGAAACCGACTTCATCGATCCTATGTGTGGAAGCGGTACTTTGCTCGTTGAGGCAGCACTCATTGCCCACAATATGGCTCCAGGACTATTCCGTAAGGAGTATGCTTTTGAAAAATGGCCCGATTTCGATAGCGATCTGTTCGACCGCATCTATAATGACGATTCCAGCGAAAGAGAATTTACTCACCATATCTATGGCTATGACGTTGATATCAAGGCAGTCAATACAGCGCGCCTTAATGTGCGTGCTGCTGGGCTTCTCAACGATATTACCGTAGAGGAGGCTGATTTCAAAAACTTCACACAACCGAAGGAGAAAAGCATTATTGTTACCAATCCGCCATACGGAGAACGCATCTCTACCCCTGACCTGCTTGGCACTTACAAGATGATTGGCGAACGCCTGAAACATCAATTCCTCAACAACGACGCTTGGATACTCAGCTATCGTGAGGAGTGCTTCGATCAGATCGGTCTTAAGCCAAGCATCAAGATTCCCGTTTACAATGGCAGCTTGGAATGTGAGTTCCGCAAATATCAGATATTTGACGGAAAGATGAAAGACTTCCGTGCAGAAGGCGGTACCGTCAAAACCGACGAAGAGAAACGTCAGATGGCTGAGAAACGCCGCTTCAAGCAGAATCGTGAATTCAAAAAACGACTTGACGAGAAAGAAGAAAACGAAGAGGCAGACATACGCACATTTCGATTCCGCTCTTTAGAGAAACGCGAATTTAAAGGCGACCGCCGTGATGACCGCTTCCAGAAACGTGGCGGACGCAACGACCGCTATTCACGTGACGATCGTGGTGATGACCGTTATTCGCGCGATGACCGCAAACCCTATCGCAAGAGCGAGAACCGTGGGGGGCATGAGCGCTTTGACCGAAGTGGAGGTAAAAAGCAACGCGGCGGTGGACGTGGCTTTGACCGTAACAAAAGAAGATTAGAAGATGACAATGATTAAATATTGTAGTAAGGCGTTGATGGTCTGCATGACTATGTTGATGACTGTATCTCCAATGAACGCACAGAAGAATTTTACACTTGAGGACCTTAATTTCGGTGGTACAAACTATCGGAATATGGTGCCGGAGAACCGGTGGACTGCATGGTGGGGAGACCAACTCGTTCGCCTCGATGTGGATGCTTGTTATCTGGTAGATAAAGCTAACGGTAAAGAAAACCGTCTCTTTGATGTCAGCCAGATTAACCAGTGGATTGCACCAACAAAGGATATTAAGGTTCGTACGCTATATAATGCAGAATTTCCATTCGCAAACAAGAGCGTTGTGGTGATTAGCCAAGGTAGCAAAACCTATATGGTCGATTTCAAAAAACATGCCTTGGTCAGCTCTTTCGAGTTGAAAGACGGTGAAAATCTGTTGGAAACCAATGCTCAACAGACAGCCTATGCTTTCTTGAAAGACAACAACCTGTTTGTCTGCAACCATAAGCAACAGACTGTGCAACTCTCAACCGACGGCAGTAGAGAAGTGGTTTATGGACAGGCTGTGCATCGTGATGAGTTCGGCATCAGTAAAGGAACATTCTGGAGTCCCGATGGAAACAAACTGGCCTTTTATAGAATGGACCAGTCGATGGTGACCGATTATCCACAAGTGGATATCCCGGAAATCGGTTTCGACCCAGAAGAAAAACATTCCTGCATCGCTACACCGGCTCCCGACAAATATCCTATGGCTGGCGAGACTTCACATCAGGTGACTGTAGGTGTGTATGACCTTACTACAGGAAAGACTGTTTATCTCAAGGCTGGCGATCCCACAGACCGCTATTTCACCAATGTGGCATGGAGTCCAGACAGCAAAACGGTTTATATGTTTGAATTGAACCGCAAGCAGAACGACTGTCGCCTGGTCGCTTATAGTGCAGAAACAGGCAATAAAACTGCTGAACTCTATCGAGAAACCGACGAGAAGTATGTGGAACCTCTACATCCCATCGTCTTCTTGCCATGGGATGCTAACTCATTTATCATGCAGAGTCGTCAGGATGGATATAATCACCTGTACCTTTGTTCACTTGGCAAGCACGGTAGCAGAATGGCCGGCAATACCGAATCACTCGAAGTCAGTCAACTGACCGCTGGCAAGTGGGAGGTCCTGGAAATGATTGGTTTTAATGCCAAACAGAAGACCATTATCATTGCCAGCAACGAAAAGAGTCCTATCCAACAGAATATCTATGCGGTAAGTGTAAAGACCGGCAAACGAACATTATTAGGAAATGGCGAGGGTTGGCATAATGCCAAACTCAGCGGAAGCGGCAACTATATCCTCGATAACTATTCTACTCCGACCGTTCCACGTCGTATAGAAATCGTGCAAACCACTAAGGCAAAGGCCGTTTCTTATTTCCAGGCAAAAGATCCTTGGACGGGATATTCTATTCCGCAGTTCAGTTGTGGTACCATTAAAGCAGCAGATGGCGTTACCGATCTCTATTACCGTATGGTGAAACCTGCGGATTTTGATCCTAACAAGAAATATCCTACTGTAGTATATGTCTATGGAGGACCTCATGCACACAACGTCGATGCACGTTGGCATTATAGTAGCCGTGGATGGGAAAGCTATATGGCAGGCAAAGGATACATCACCTTTATCCTCGATAACCGCGGAAGTGAACATCGTGGCAAGGATTTCGAACAGGCTACATTCCATCAACTGGGACAGGAAGAAATGAAAGATCAGATGAAGGGAGTGGAATTCCTAAAGACACTATCTTATGTGGATGCAGACCGAATCGGTGTACACGGATGGAGTTTTGGTGGATTTATGACCATTTCGTTGATGACCAATTATCCCGATGTCTTCAAAGTTGGTGTGGCTGGTGGCCCTGTTATCGACTGGCATTGGTACGAAGTGATGTATGGCGAACGCTATATGGGAACTCCACAAAGCAATCCGGAAGGTTACAAAAAAACATCATTGCTCTATCAGGCTAAGAATCTCAAAGGAAAACTGCAAATCATACAGGGACTTAATGATGTGACAGTAGTGCCACAACATTGCCTCACTTTCCTTAAAGCATGTATCGCAGCAGGAACACAGCCCGACTTCTTTGTATATCCGGGCGAACCACACAATATGCGGGGACATCAGAGCGTGCATCTGCATGAACGTATTACACAATATTTTGAAGATTATCTGAAATGAACCAAGAAGAACAGATACTTGTGCGCATCACAGGTCAGGACCGCCCTGGATTGACGGCCTCAGTCATGGGAATCCTTGCTCGGTATGATGCGCAGATTCTCGATATCGGTCAGGCCGATATCCACTCAACACTTTCGCTGGGAATACTCATGCGCTTGAAGGAAGCACATTCTGGACAAGTCATGAAAGAACTTTTGTTTAAAGCCACAGAACTGGGAGTCAACATCGGATTCTCGCCTATTACTGACGATGAATATGAAGACTGGGTGGGACATCAAGGCAAAAACCGTTATATCCTAACAGTTATGGGACGCCAGTTGGATGCACGGCAGATAGAGGCAGCATCGCTGATTATCACCGAGCAGGGGCTTAATATCGACAGCATCCTCAGACTGACAGGTAGAAAGAGCATCAAGAATCCAACAAACCATGTGCGAGCTTGTATCGAATTCTCTCTCCGTGGCGAACCCAACAACCGCAAGGAGATGCAAAGCAAACTCATGCAGGTGTCGAAAGATATGGAAATTGATTTCTCGTTCCAACGCGACGATATGTTCCGCAGAATGCGACGGCTCATCTGTTTTGATATGGACTCGACACTTATACAAACTGAATGTATCGACGAACTGGCAGATCGGGCAGGAGTAGGTGCAGAGGTGCGCGCCATTACCGAGAGTGCTATGCGTGGTGAAATAGACTTCAAAGAGAGCTTCACCAGACGCGTTGCATTGTTGAAGGGATTGGATGTCAGCGTGATGAAGGATATTGCTGAACATCTCCCAATAACAGAAGGTGTGGACCGGCTGATGACTATCCTCAAGCGTTACGGGTATAAGATTGCCATCCTCAGTGGAGGATTTACCTATTTTGGCGAATATCTCCAACGTCGATATGGTATTGACTATGTCTATGCTAACGAACTGGAGATTGACGATAACGGCAAGTTGACTGGACGTTATGTTGGGGATATAGTTGACGGACACCGGAAAGCGGAACTCCTCAAACTCATCGCTCAGGTAGAGAAAGTCAATCTTGCACAGACCATTGCCGTAGGTGATGGAGCCAACGACTTGCCCATGATATCAGAAGCAGGACTGGGTATCGCATTCCATGCCAAACCGCGCGTGGTTGCCAATGCCAAGCAAAGCATCAATACCATTGGACTTGACGGCGTGCTTTATTTCCTTGGATTTAAAGATTCCTACCTTGGCGAGCAAGGCAAGTTATAAAATAACCATTCCATTAATATAATTAAGGTGTAACAAGATATGAAAATATTACTTTTAGGCAGCGGCGGACGTGAACACGCCCTGGCATGGAAAATCTCCCAAAGTCCGAAATGTGAGCAACTCTACATCGCCCCAGGCAATGCCGGTACTGGCAACTGTGGTGAGAATGTGGCCATGAAGGCTGATGACTTCGAAACCATCAAGACTTTCTGTGTAGAGAAAGCCATAGATATGGTTATCGTAGGTCCAGAAGACCCATTGGTAAAAGGTATTTATGATGAGTTGAAAGCCGATTCACGCACCAAGGACATCCCAGTGATAGGTCCTTCTAAACAAGGTGCAGTACTGGAAGGATCGAAAGACTTTGCAAAAGCATTTATGCAACGTCATCAGATTCCTACTGCACGCTATCAGACTTTTGACGGGGAACATCTTGAAGACGGATTGTGTTTCCTCGAAACCTTGCAAGCTCCATACGTACTGAAGGCAGATGGACTCTGTGCAGGCAAGGGCGTCTTGATTCTGCCTACACTTGAAGAAGCACAAAAGGAACTCAAAGAAATGCTTGGCGGAATGTTTGGCAATGCCTCTTCGCAAGTGGTTATTGAGGAATTCTTGAGTGGTATTGAGTGCTCGGTGTTCGTGCTGACCGATGGCGATCACTATAAAATTCTGCCTGAAGCCAAGGACTATAAGCGCATTGGCGAACATGATACCGGTTTGAATACTGGTGGTATGGGTAGTGTTACACCTGTACCTTTCGCCACTAAGGAGTGGATGCAGAAGGTGGAGGACCGTATTATCCGTCCTACTGTGGAAGGTTTGAAAGCTGAAAATATTGACTATAAGGGATTCATATTCTTCGGTCTTATCAATGTTGAAGGGGAACCGATGGTTATCGAATACAACTGCCGTATGGGTGACCCAGAAACCGAAAGTGTCATGTTGCGATTGAAAAGCGATATCGTAGATTTGTTTGAGGGAGTGGCTGAAGGCAATCTCGACGAGCGCGAAATAGCATTTGACGAACGAGCTGCTGTATGTGTTATGCTTGTTAGCGGTGGTTATCCGCAGGAATATAAGAAAGGCTATCCTATTACCGGTATTGACCAGGTGGAGGGAAGTATCGTGTTCCATAGCGGAACTGCCCTTAAGGATGGTCAGGTGGTAACCAATGGCGGACGTGTAATTGCCGTTTCGTCTTATGGTAAGGACAAGGCCGAGGCTCTGCAGAAATCATTTGAAGAAGCCCAGAAAATTCAGTTTACCGACAAGTATTTCCGTCGTGATATAGGTGCAGACCTTTAAGCGATAGCTCTCAAGCATGACGAAACTACTGCAGAATAGAATATCAGAAAGCAAACTCACACTACCTGTCACCGTACTTTGTGTGACGGGGGTGTGGTTATTGGCAGGACTCACACAAGGAGATTGGTGGGCATCTTTTGCGTGCTTTGTTGTCTCGACCTATCTGATGATAGAGTTGAACAACAGCAATGCGCTCATCCGTATTTATTCACGTATGGTGTCGTGTGTCTTCTTGGTACTTTCGGCAGTGGCATGTCCATTGTTTGCTTCAACCGAAGGTGCATGGGTACAAGTGTGTGTGGTTGGTGCCTTGCTGATGATTTTCCGAACATATCAAGATGGCACATCGGTGGGAAGTTCCTATTATGCCTATCTGTGTATAGGACTTGCCAGTTTGTCATTTGTCCAGATAGTATGTTTGATACCATTACTGTTGTTGATGCATGGTGTTGTGCTTCACTCTTTGTCGTGGCGTACATTTTTTGCCGGCTTCTTTGGCTTGCTCACTCCCTATTGGTTTTGGACATGCTGGTCGGTGTATCAACAGAGTATCGACCAGATAACTGACCATTTCATGGCATTGACAGAATGGAGTCAACCCTTTGACTTCAGCGCGTGGGATGGGAGTCAGGTTGCTGTGCTGTTGCTATTGGCGCTGATAAGTGTAATAGGTATAGTGCATTATATTCGCACAAGTTATCTCGACCGCATACGTGTGCGTCAACTTTACCATGTCTTCAGTTGGTCGGTATTGCTGATGTTTGCATGTTTGTTGCTACAGCCAACGCTTTACAACATTCTTACTCGCATGCTTATTGTATTTGTGTCGCCCTTGCTGGCCCATTATCTGGCGCTTACCCATACCCGTATCACTAATATCACCTTCCAGGTGTTGCTATTCATGGCTGTACTTCTGACAATTTATAATCTATGGACATCATCACTACTTTTCTGATTAGTTATGGTTATTGGGGAATGCTTATAGCTGCTTTTGTGGCTGGTTCGTTCTTCCCTTTTTCCAGTGAAGCAGTCATGGTGGGACTGATGGCGGCAGGGCTTGACCCTATAGGCCTTATAGTCTATGGTACGATAGGTAATGTGTTGGGATCATGTTTCAATTATGGCGTTGGACGAATGGGGCGTTTGGAGTGGATAGAGAAGTATCTCCACGTCAAGAAAGAGAGTATCGACAAGGCTACGCGTTTCATGGGTGGCCGTGGTGCATGGATGGGATTCTTTGCCTTTCTGCCTATTTTGGGCAGTGGTATTACCATCGCTCTTGGCTTGATGCGTGCCAATATAGTCATCTCATTGGTCAGCATCAGCATAGGTAAGTTACTACGCTATGTGTTGCTCATCTATGGTGCAAGCATCTTTATCTAGTTAAAATTGCTGAAAGATACGGCGCTTCGATAGAAATATTGTACTTTTGTATTTTATTAGGTAATTAAGATCATAATTAATAATACACAATGAAACAATTTCGACTGTTAGACAATATACTGGGGTGGGTCACCTTTTTGATTGCCGCCTTTGTTTATTGCTCTACTATTGAACCGACAGCCTCTTTCTGGGACTGTCCCGAATTTATCTCTACGGGCTATAAACTCGAAGTCGGACATCCACCGGGTGCACCGTTCTTCATGCTTACCGCCAATCTGTTTTCACATTTTGCCAGCGACCCCTCGCAGGTAGCACGTATGGTCAATACGATGAGCGCATTGCTCTCGGCAGTAACCATTCTGTTCCTGTTCTGGTCTATCTCGCATCTTGTTCGACGCTTGTTGGTCAAGGATTGGAGCGAGTTGACACCCGCCAAAACCATAGCCATTGAAGGCTCGGCACTGGTAGGTGCGCTGATTTATACGTTCAGCGATACCTTCTGGTTCTCAGCTGTTGAGGGTGAGGTGTATGCCTATTCTTCGGCATTTACCGCTTTGGTATTCTGGCTGATCCTGAAGTGGGAAGAACATGCCGACGAGCCTCATTCCGACCGTTGGCTGGTGCTTATCATGTATATGACAGGCCTCTCGATTGGTGTTCACTTGCTCAACTTGTTGTGTCTGCCTGCCATCGTACTGGTATATTACTATCGCAAGTGTCCCCAGCCCGATTCACGTAAAGATCTGTATGGCTCTATTGCCGCTTTGGTGATATCAGTAGTTATCTTGGGCGCTGTGCTCTATGGTCTTGTGCCGGGTATTGTTCGTGTGGGTGGATGGTTCGAACTGTTGTTTGTCAACGTGTTTGGTTGTCCGTTCAATACAGGTGAGATTGTTTATATCATCCTGCTTATTGCCACATTGGTATGGGCGATCTATGAGTCCTACAAGGATCAAAGTCTGAAACGTCAGAATATAGCATTTCTGTTGTCTGTAGCCATGTTGGGTATTCCTTTCTTTGGCTATGGCTGGTCAGCAGTGCTTATCGGCATTGTTGTATTGGCTCTGATTTGGCTGGTACTTCAATATAAGCGCCAAGGCAAGTTGCTCATCACCTCACGTATCAAGAATACATCTCTGCTCTGCATGATGATGCTCCTCATTGGTTATTCGTCATATGCTGTCATCGTCATTCGTTCGGCAGCCAATCCACCAATGGACCAGAACTCTCCAGAGGATATATTTACCCTTGGCGACTATCTCGCTCGTGACCAGTACGGACAGCGTCCGTTGCTTTACGGTCAGGCTTATACCTCACAGGTGGCTTTGGAGAAGGCGGGCGACTATTGCCGTCCAGTCTCAACAAAGGGCGCACCTGTTTGGCAGCGCAAGGAGAAAGCATCTGCCGACGAGAAGGATGAATACTTCGTAGCACGTACTAAGGACGACTATGTATATGCTCAGAATATGCTGTTCCCGCGTATGTGGGATTCAGGTAAGGCTGCATCATATCGTAGTTGGTTGGGCGAAGAGCCCGATGGAAGTGAAGAAGCATACGATCGTTGTGGCGAGATGGTTACGGTGAAGATGCCGAGCATGTTGCAGAACATTCGTTTCTTCCTCTCATACCAGTGCAATTTCATGTATTGGCGCTATTTCATGTGGAATTTCGCAGGCCGTCAGAATGATATTCAAGGTCAGGGCGAATTGGAACATGGCAACTGGATAAGTGGTTTCAGTTGGTTGGACAACTGGCGTCTGGGAGACCAATCGACATTGCCCGATGAGTTGAAAAACAACAAAGGCCACAATGTATTCTATATGATGCCATTGATGCTCGGTCTTATCGGACTCTTCTGGCAGTCGTGGTACACTCGCAAACGTCGTGTGCCCGGTAGCGACAAAGAAGATATAGAACCAGTGGGCATCCGCCAGTTCTGGGTTGTGTTCTTCCTGTTCTTCATGACAGGTTTGGCTATTGTCATCTACCTTAATCAGAATCCTGAGCAGGTACGTGAACGCGACTATGCTTATGCGGGTTCGTTCTATGCTTTTGCCATCTGGTGTGGTATGGGTGTTGCAGCTCTCATCGACCTGTTGAACCGCAAGCTGAAGAAAGAAAATGTGTTGGTTGCCGCAGTTATTGCTGTAGTGGCATTGGCTGTTCCCATACAAATGGGTAGTCAGACATGGGATGATCATGACCGAAGTGGTCGTTATTCGTGCCGTGACTTTGGACAAAACTATCTGATGTCGCTGCAGAATGAGGGCAATCCTATCATCTATACCAATGGTGATAACGATACATTCCCCTTGTGGTACAATCAGGATGTAGAAGGTGTGCGCACCGATGCGCGCGTTTGCAACCTGTCGTATCTGCAGACCGATTGGTATATAGACCAGATGCGTCGTCCTGCTTATACCTCTCCTGGCATTCCCATTAAATGGAATCGTTTGGAGTATGTTACTGGTACCAACGAGTATGTGCCCATCGATCCTCATATGAAGCAGGCTGTTCTCGATTTCTATAAGCAAGATCCCGAAACTGCCAAAGCACAGTTTGGTGATGACCCATTTGAGTTGAAGAATGTATTGAAGTATTGGGCACGTTCCAAAAATTCAGAACTCCACGTCATTCCAACCGACACACTCTATATGACTATCGACAAGGAGGCAGTACGCAAGAGTGGTATGATGATGGCAAGTGATAGCATTCCCGACCGCATGGTTATCTCGCTTGCAGGCAAGAGTGCACTCTACAAAGGCGACTTGATGATTCTGGAGATGTTGGCTGAGTGTAACTGGAAACGCCCCATCTACGTGGCTGCAACTGTTGGTGAGAGTAGTTATATCAACCTTGGCAACAATGTGGTGACTGAAGGATTGGCATATCGTATCACACCATTCACTACCAATGCTCAAGGCGCACGCAACTTCGATACGAAGCGCACCTATGATAACGTGATGCATCGTTTCAAGTTTGGTGGACTCAACCAAAAGGGCATATATATCGATGAGACTGTGATGCGCATGTGCTACAGCCATCGTCGTATCATGTCGCAGTTGGCCAACAAACTCATTGAGGAAGGTGACAAGAAGCGTGCCGCTGAAGTTCTTGCCTACATTGACAAGATGCTTCCTTCATATAATATCCCGCATGAATTCTCATCGGGTTCGCTTGATATTGCAGAAGGATGGTATCAGGTAGGTCAGAAGCAGAAAGCCATCAAGGTGCTCAATGAGATGTGGCACAATTCTCAGCAATACCTCAATTGGTACAACAAACTCAATGCAGAGCAGTTTGCCTTCTCTAAGAATAATGCTTATGCCCATGCTTACTATTTGCAGCAGATACTTCTCGTGGCTCAGCAGATAGATCAGCAATGGTTCAACAAACACTACGAGCAGTATAGCCGCATGATACGCACCTTTGAGGAGCGTGGCGGTGCACAGGGCATAGATCGCTGATCGTGGATAGTGATAATATGAAAAGTATTAACTGCAAGTGATAATAGAACAACCGGCAATATGGCTAAGGTGGCTATATCCCAGAGCCACTTGGCGGATGAACCGTCACGAACGGTCAGTATATCTGACCTTCGATGACGGTCCCATCCCCGAGGCCACGCCATTTATTCTTGATACGCTTAGACATTATGGCATCAAAGCCACCTTTTTTATGGTGGGCGACAATGCTCGTAAGTATCCCGAATTGTTGCAGCGTGTCATCGACGAAGGTCATCGGGTGGGTAATCATACACACAACCATATTAGTGGTTTCCGTCATAGCATCCATCAGTATTGCTATAATGTAGAAAAGGCTAATGCCTATCTTCATACTGATTTGGTGCGCCCGCCACATGGTTGGATGCGATGGGAACAGTATGCCATCTTAGGTCGAAAGTATCGCATAGTGATGTGGGATCTTGTCACGCGAGACTATTCCAAGTGGATGACGGCAGAAGATGTGTTGGCTAATGTGAAACGCTATGCTCGCAACGGTTCCATCATCACATTCCACGATTCTCTCAAGAGTATTGATAAACTGAAAACGGCATTGCCAGCAAGTATAGAATGGTTGCGTGAGCAAGGCTATGAATTTAAGGTGTTCGAATGAACACCTTTTTTGTTTCTGTACAATCATAATATGTACGCGCACGCATACTCATGCGTGCGTATGTGCGCAGGTGCACATGCGATGCTGTAAAAACAGAATATATGACTGTAAATGTAGGATTTGCAGCACACCACCGCATCTTTGAATGTGATGGATGCCCATGTTCGGACCATACAGAATATGGTTTATTCCTGTTCCTTTCTCATGCTGAATTCACATCCACAATACTGCTGGTTGTAAAACTGGTATTGCTTTAACAGTTCGTTGCGACGCTCCTGCAGTCCTCCTTTGCGCCAGTTTTGCGCCCAGAAGTGGATGCCTGGCACAGCCTCTTCTGCCATTTTTCCTGCTGCTGCTATTTGGTCAAGACTCTTCCAACGTGATGTGGCAAGGGTGGTGGCAATCGTGGTGAAACCACGTTGTTGTGCCTCCATGGCAGTGGCAATGAGTCGCATACGGAAACATTGCAGACAGCGGCCTCCCCGTTCAGGTTCGCCCTCCAGCCCTTTGATAGCCGCAAGCCATGTTTCATGATTGTAGTCGCCATCTATCCACTCGATGCCGAGTGAAGTGGCGTGGCGCTTGCTTTCTTCTTTGCGGATTTCATATTCTTCATGTGGCCAGATGTTTGGATTGAAGTAGAAGATAGTTGGGTGCACATCGTGTGCCAGCATCCATTCTACAATGGCTGAAGAACATGGAGCACAACAGGCATGTAGCATGATGCGGTTGATGCCTTCTGGAATTTCGATATCGTTTTTCTTTTTTTTCATTGTGTAGTATAGGATGTCTGTGTCAGCAACAATTCTATGGTCCGTCAATTAACTTTCCAAACTTTCAAGCCGATAGTGTTCTGCTCGAAAAATGGTGTGCAAACAAAGGTTGCGTCATTGAGCCAAGCATAACAACTCTCGGTGGGTGCCTCAAACACAGGTGTTGTGTTGAAGTAGAAACCCGTTTTCCCGTTGGGAAGGATAGGGTTGGCCAGAACTCCCTCGTTACGCACATGAATCATCACTCCATCTGCTGTACGGATGTTGTAGATGGCTTCAAGATGAGTACGGTTGCGTATGGTATCTACCAGTTGATAGTCTGCACCGCCTGCCAAGACATCTCCTTTGAAACTGCTGCCGTTGGGATGTGTTCCTTCGAAGTGTCCGCCTATAATCGGTATGACGATGCGTTTGCCCATAGCAGTATTTCCCAATGTTTGTGCTGGTGAACATGCTACATGTAATGTCAGTACGTGAGTGAGTTGTGGCGTAGTTGGTTCCTGAGCCATGGCCGTTAGTGGCGTGGCAAGCATCAGTAGCCAAGCCATTGTTGTCATCAAGTATAGAATAGTCTTTTTCATTGTCAGCCGTTGAATTGTTGGTTGGTCTGCAAAGTTACTATCTTTTTTCTTTATACCCAAATCTAATGGCAGATTTGCACCAAAACATGAGGTGCCGATATTCCGTTATGTTAAAATGATATGGCGTCATAATTGCTACCTTTGCACCGGCAATCAAAAATCATTTCTATAGACGAATGAAGAGATGCACGACCACAATACCGACTTTCATAAACACAAATCATAATTATCAATTTAGGTTTGGGGCAATGTCCATCGTGATGGTGGGTGTTGCCTTTTGATATTTTTATGGCTATTGCAAACGACAATGCTATTCCTGTTTATGGACGATACTATTGGTGCTGTTTTCCTTCGGGATGCCTTCGGGATCCGTTCGGGATGTGTTTTATGTCGGTAGGATAGTATCATTCCCGATGGCTGAAGTATAGAAGAAAAAGCGATAAACATCCTTTGTGGATTGAAGAGAAAAGTGTATCTTTGCTGCATCTTTCTGAAAGATGCGATAGAATATGAAGTGGAATAGACGTAGAAAGATACTCGTAGTATTCTTGGTAATCGTTGTTGCCGTACAAGGTATAGGTGGGTTGGGTGACTATTATGCCCAAGCGGTCTATCCATGTGTTGCTACCGTTTTGACATTCTTGTCAGGATATGTGCCCTTTGCCATAGGCGACTTGTTTATAGCCTTGAGTATCATCGGTATTGTGGCATTTCCGTTCTATGCTGTTCGTCGGAAGAATAAAACTGTGGGCTATGCCATTGCTGGGGTGGGTGAGTATCTGTTGTGGGTCTATGTGTGGTTCTATCTGGCATGGGGATTAAACTATGCCCAGTCTGATTTTTATCATCGAAGTCATACACCCCGTTATGAAGCCAACAATGATCAACTGCGACATTTTGCATGGCGTTATGCCGATAGCTTGAATGCCACTTATAGTAAAACAGCCATTTATGATACTCTGCGAGTGCCGTCTTTGGTGGTGGCAGGTTATAAGCGTTTAGCCCAGCAGAATATGGGTGTCCATGCCCCTTTCCATGTTCATACGCAAGCCAAGACCATGCTTTTCACTCCGTTGAGTTCCAAGGTAGGAGTGACCGGCAGTATGGGTCCTTTCTTCTGCGAGTTTACGCTCAATGGCGATTTGCGTGCCCACGAGTATCCATCCACGTTTGCCCACGAGTATGCTCATCTACTTGGCATCACCAACGAGGGTGAAGCCAATTTCTATGCCTATCAGGTTTGTACTTCATCTGCCGACCGCACGATGCGCTTTTGTGGCTATTATGCCATCTTCTTTCATGTGTTGCGTAGTGTAGATGCTGTACTTGGTGATGTGGCAGCCGAAGATTTCCTGCAATATGTACGACCGGAAATCAGGCAGATGGCATCTGCCGACCGCAACTATTGGCGTTCGAAATACAGTACCTGGTTGGGCAACTTGCAAAATGCGGTCTATGAGTTTTATCTGAGAACCAATCGGGTTGATGGCGGACGGAAGAGTTATTCGCAAGTGGTGGCGCTGATATTCTCATGGGAGCAACGCCAAGGACAGATGCAACGCCGTTGAATAGACTATAAAACAATGTGTTATAGACGGATAGGTAATGGCTGATACAAAAAAAACTGGGTGTGTCTCGCGACAATCCCAGTTTCTGTTTTCTAACTAACTTATTATCAACTATTCATTACTCTTTCTTTGTTATGCACAAAATTATTTCTTGTTTGCTGATGCAAAGGTATGTACATTTTATGATAAAAAACAGAAAATGAATGAAAAAATACACGTAAACGTTTGCGCCATTGCGAGTTTTTTTGTATTTTTGCAGCAATGAACAATAGAAAGCAACATAGAACATCGTTGAAGGACCTGGCTAAAGAGCTCAATGTGAGTATTGCTACAGTCAGTCGTGCCCTGCGCAGTTCTTCGGAAATAGGCCATGAAATGCAGGAAAAGGTGAAGGCTTTAGCCAAACTACGCAACTATCGCCCCAACCCTTTTGCACAGAGTTTGCGTAAAGAAGCTCCAAAGATTATTGGCGTGGTGCTGCCCAATTTGGTGACCCACTATTATGCTGCGGTACTCGATGGCATAGAAGATGAGGCCAAACGATCGGGCTATAGCGTCATTAGTGCCAATAGCCATGAATCATTTGATATTGAAACACAAGCCATCGACAACTTTATCAATCTCCATGTGGAGGGCATTATAGCTTGTTTGTCACAATCCACTACTGATTACAGCCACTTTGAGGAGATTGCAGAGATGGGCATTCCTTTGGTATTCTTTGGTCGTACTTGTCTGAAAGAGCGCTTCTCGTGTGTCACAGCCAATGGTGACCAAGCCGCCCAGATGGCTACTCAGCATTTGATAGATACCGGTAGTCGTCGCATAGCCTTTATCGGCGGTCCTAACCACCTCGATATGGTTCAGCGTCGTAAACATGGTTATCTTGAAGCACTTCGTGAAAATCAGATTCCCATCGAGCGTGAACTTGTGAAATGCGGATCGATAGATTATGATGCCGTACTTTCCAATACTGTTACCCTACTTAAAGAGCAGAAACCTGATGCCATAGTGGCTTTCAACGATATCATCACCTTTGCCGCATTCAATGCCATTCGTGAGGCAGGATTGCGCATACCCGACGATGTGGCACTCATCGGCTTTACCGATGACGTGCATGCTGCATTCGTCACGCCGCAAATGTCAGCCATCGTCGATCAGGCTCACCAAATGGGTGCAACAGCCTGTCAATTGCTGCTCAAGAATATTGCAGGTGATACAGGCGTATATCACAAAATTGTGCCACAAAAGTTGGTCATCCGTGGTACCTCGGCTAAAAAACCGCAGTAAGTAGTAGGTCGAGGACCAAAAAAGGCTGACTATGTTTGGTCTTTTCAATAAAAAAGAGTACATTTGCACCATATTATATATAACTCGTAAAACCTAAAATAAATGCCTCTGGCATTGATGCTAATGACTGTAAATATGAGAAGGATGATCATGTTACTGACGCTGATGGTCAGCTTTGTGCTGACAGTCGGTGCTGCTATTGATGACATTAAGTTTAGCCGACTTGATACCCGTGACGGACTGAGCAACTCACAGATTCTTTGTGTGAAGCGCGACTCCAAGGGATTTGTATGGATAGGAACTCCCTATGGCCTTAATCGATACGACGGATATCGTATCAAGACATTCTACTCATACGCCAAAGATACCACTACGCTACGCAACAATTATGTGGATGAGATCTATGAGGCATACGATGGAAAACTATGGTTGAAGCAGGGTATGAACTATACCATCTTCGACCCAGTAACCGAGTCATGTGACAGACATCCTGAGCGTTGGTTGCAGCAACACGGCGTGGCGGGTGGTATCGAGCGCCTTTATATAGACAAGCATCATCATTTTTGGGTAAAAACCTATGATACTGGTTTCTGGCATTATAATCCTTATACCAAAGAAGCCAAGCAGTTTAATTTCGGTTATGGCCGCCAAGAGTTCAATTCCGACTTTGGTGTATCGAGTTTTGCAGAGATAGGCAAGAGCTTGTTGGTATCTTCACACAATGGTGAGGTGTTCTGTTTCAACAGAGAGAAAAACTGGATTAGTTGGAAAGATGCTTATATTCGTGAGAAAGGACTCTTCAACAATCAGGAATGTAAGTTGCGTACCGATGCCGATGGTAATCTCTGGATGATAACCGTGGTAGGCTGTTTTGTGAAGTCGAAAGGACGTTGGATTCTTTCTTATAAAGAACTGGCGAAACGCTGGGGCGTGGAATTGCCTGACGGACTGAGCATTTGGGATATTTGTTCGGATAGCAAAAAGCGCGTTTGGATAGCTACCGACCATACAGGACTCTTTCTTGTTGACCGCCAAGCGCATGAGGTGCGCCAGTTCTTGACTCAGAAAAACGACGGTACGTCTATCAGCGAAAACACCCTCCGCTTTCTTTATCGCGACCAGCAGGGTCGTATTTGGATTGGTACCTATATGAATGGCGTCAATATGTTTAAAGAGGGACTCTCCAATTTCCGCCATCTTGATCTGGGAAATATCACCACCATCACTTCCGATAAATCCTTCTTCTGGCTGGGAACCAATGATGCGGGTATCATTCGCATGGATCGTAAAACTGGCGAACAGGTTGTTTTCGACCGCAACAACAGTGGCATTGCCACCAATACCATGGTCAGTTCGTTGGTTTCACGTGACGGTACCGTATGGTTTGGAACCTATGAAGGTGGACTGATACGTTTCCGTGGTGGTGCTATCACTAATTTCCGCTCATCGGGTAAACCGGGTGAATTGGCCAATAACAATATCTGGTCGATATGTGAAGACCGTCAGGGCAATATCTGGATTGGCACATTGGGTAACGGTATTCAGCGCTTAACCCGTGCAGGACGCTTTGACACACCTATCACCAGCCATAACTCTATCTTGGTATCAGACTATATCTCGACTGTCAATTTGACGAAGAAAAACTGGTTGATGGTATCCCATTCCAATTTCTATTCGATTGTGAATCCCGTTTCTGGCAAGATTATCAATCGCAATATTATTGACAATAAAGAGGGCATCGGTATTACCGAATCCTCAATATGTACTATGGAGGACAGTCGGGGACTTGCCTGGCAGGGCTCTTCATCGGGTGCAACCATCTGGGACACGAAGACCAATGCTGTCTATCTGATTGATATGCGTTCCGGACTCATTGGTTCTACCGTCAATGCCATGGTGGAAGACAACAACCACACGGTATGGTTGGTGACTGATCATGGCGTATCAAACGTCATCCCGCAGCAAAAAGACGGACGATGGAACTTTATCATCCGCACTTTCAATAGCAACGACGGTCTCCAGAACGGTCCGTTCAACCAGCGTGCCATCTGTAAGACTGCCGATGGACTTATCCTGGTGGGTGGTCAGGAAGGTCTTGATGTCATCAATCCGAAGCTGATGCGCGAAGAGAAGTATAAGGAATATCCCGTATTCAGCGGCCTGAAACTCTTTGAACAGGACGTAAAGGTTGGTGAAAAGATTGACGGTCGCATCATATTACGTAAGGCACTGAACATCTGTCGTGCCGTTCGCTTGAAATACAACGACCAGTTTACCATTCAGTTGGGAAGTTCCAATGGCGAAATCCATCACCGCTCGCGCTTCCTCTATCGCCTCGATGGTGTGAACAACGACTGGATTAGAACCGAAGAAGCCAACCCCAACATTACTTATATGAGTCTGCCTTCAGGATCTTATACCCTGCGCGTACGCATGCTCAACGACGATGGTACCATTGGTAGTGAAGAGGCAACACTCACCATTATTATACAGCCTCCGTTCTGGCGTTCATGGTGGATGATCATGATGCTGTTGCTGGTTGCCGCCTTTGGCATTTGGTGGTGGCGCAAGAATTATATGCGTCGTCAGGCTAAACGCCAAGCCGCCTTCGCATTGCGCCTTGAGATGGAGAAGCGCCAATGGATGGCAGAGATGAAAGCATCGATGGCAGCAGAACAGCCAGCAACAGGAGATGCTGTTGTTGAAGAACCTGTGCGCCACCTTATGATGCATACGGAATATGCCGACCTTGTAGCAGTGATTAAGAAGCAATGTGCTGAATATGTGAAAGGCAACAAGGGTGTAAAGATTAGCAATGTCATGCTTATCGACGAACTCTTTATGGAGTTTGACGTCGTTCTGATCAAGCGCATGCTCAACATCTTGTTTACCAATTCACAGAAATTTGCCGCCAAGAACTGCCACATTAGTGTTGGGCTCATTCGAAAGGACAATGGTAACGTACAGATTCAAGTGGCTGACAATGGTATCGGAGTGGCTGATGAGTATAAACCACATATGTTTGACCATACAGCAGGTGTTGACGAACTCGAACTCGCTCTTGTCAAAGACATCATAGTGGCACATGGTGGCACCATCGAAGTGAAGGACAACCCTGGTGGCGGAACCATCATGGTGATCGACTTGCCAGCAAAAGGCATGGTGGAAGAAGCTGAAATTATGGACGACGACCATGCTGACGATGAAATAAAATAATTGAAAAAAGTAGTATATAATAACCCTAAATGATCAAATGAATATTATTAAAACCCTCATGGTCGGTGCGTTCTCAATGACCGCATTGACAATGGCTGCAGCAGAAGTGCAGCAGAATGGCAACAAGGTAATGGTCAAACCCGATGGTGGTCAGGCCAAAGTTATCTGTCTTGAGGTGATGAACGACAACATCATCCGTGTGCGCGCCACATCCGAGAGTGCATTACCTGTCAAGAAACCCAGTCTGATGATTGTACCGCAGATAGCTCCTGCCAAAAAAAACTATACGATAAGTGAGGACGAGCAGTCTGTAATAGTCAAAGCGAAGAATGTGACTGCCGTAGTCAATAAGGCAACGGGTGCGATCGTATTTTTTGATGCCACAGGAAAACAACTGCTTAAAGAGGCTAAGGATGGCAAGAAATTCCAGAACTTCACAGTCCCTGAGCGCGAATACGGTGTGCGCAACATCGGTGGAGTGACCGAAGAGATGAAGCACGGACTGACTTGGCAGATGCTTTTCGACAGTCCTTCCGATGAAGCCTTCTATGGATTGGGACAGCATCAGTCTGAGGAATTTAATATGAAAGGCAAAAACGAAGACCTGTTCCAATATAACACCAAGGTCTCTATTCCTTTCGTACTCTCCAACAAGAACTATGGTATCCTGTGGGACAGCTACAGTTATTGCCGCTTTGGCAATCCTAACGACTATTTGCAGCTGAACCGCGCCTTCAAACTCTACGACCGTCGCGGTAAAGAAGGTCATCTGACTGGTACCTACGTCGATAAGAATGGTAAGAAACTGGTGCGCGATGAGGATAGCATCTATTATGAGTATGCTTGTCCTCCAACTTCAGAAATTGCCAACAAGACCGATAATGGTGGTCTGAAGAACCTCCCCAAGGGCTTCAATCTCCAAGGTGCCACTGTGACATACGAAGGATTTATCGAGCCTGAATGTTGTGGTCGTTGTGCCAAGGCTGGCAAGAATGAGAAGCAACTCTATCAGTTTATCCTCTACTATGCCGGTTATATCAAGGTGTATATCGATGGCAAGGAGGTGGTGCCTGAGCGTTGGCGTACCGCATGGAACCCCAACAGCTATAAGTTTAGCACCGAACTGACCAAGGGTAAGAAGGCACAGTTGCGCATTGAGTGGCAACCCGATGGTGGCGATTCCTATTGCGGACTGCGTGTCTCACAACCTCGCAATAAGACAGAGCGTGAGCAACTCAGTATCTGGAGCGAGATGGCGCGCGATATGGATTACTACTTCATTGCAGGTCAGAATTTCGATGATGTCATCAGCGGCTATCGCACTTTGACAGGAAAAGCATCGCTCTATCCGAAATGGGTGCTCGGCTTCTGGCAGAGCCGCGAACGCTATCAGAGCAGTCAGGACATCGAGGATAACCTCGCAGAGTTCCGTCGTCGCCACATTCCTATCGACAATATCGTGCAGGACTGGAACTACTGGAATCTGCCCGATTGGGGTGCTCACGACTTTGAAGCAAGCCGTTATCCCAACCCACAGGCTATGCTCGACTCTGTTCACGCTATGCACGGACGCTTCATGATTAGTGTATGGCCTAAGTTCTACGACACCACCGAACACTATAAGGAACTCGATGAGAAGGGATGGATGTATCGTCAGGCTGTCAAGGACGATATCCACGACTGGCTTGGCTTCCGTGGTTCGATGTATGATGCCTATGATGAAGGAGCTCGCAAACTCTTCTGGAAACAGATGGACGACCATCTCTATAGCAAGTTTAATAAGAATGGTGTGCCTGGCATCGATGCTTGGTGGATGGATGCCTCAGAGCCTAATGTGCGCGACTGCACTCCGATGTGGTATCGCAAAGCACTTTGCGGACCTACTGCCCTCGGCACTTCTACCGAATATTTCAATGCCTATTCTACCGTCAATGCCGATGCTATCTACAACGGACAGCGTTCGGTATGGAAGGGTAAAGCCAACGAACCTCGTGTGTTCCTGCTCACCCGTAGCGGTTTCGCTGGTGAACAGCGCTATTCTACAGCCACTTGGAGTGGTGATATCGGCACCCGTTGGGAGGATATGCGCGCTCAGATGACAGCCGGACTCAACTATTCTATGTCGGGTGTGCCTTTCTGGGGAATGGACCAAGGTGGCTTCTGTGTAGAAAACCGCTATGTTGCGGCTCAGAAACTCTTCAACGAAACAGGTGAAGAGAACGAAGATTTGAAGGAATGGCGTGAACTCCAGGCTCGCTGGAATCAGTTTGGAGCCTTCATCCCCTTGTTCCGTTCGCATGGTCAGTGGCCTACTCGCGAAATCTGGAACATCGCTCCCGACAATCATCCTGCCTATAAGTCGTTTGTTTATTACGACCAGTTGCGCTATCGCTTGATGCCTTATATGTACAGCATGGCTGCATGGGCTCACTTCAAAGACTATACGCTGATGCGTGCACTCGTTATGGATTTCAATGGCGATAAGGAAGTGGAGAATATCGGCAACCAGTGGATGTTTGGTCCTGCGCTCATGGCTTGTCCTGTTGGCTACTACAAGGCTCGCAACCGTAGCGTATATTTCCCCAAACAGTGTGGTTGGTATGATTTCTATACTGGCGAACACTATGATGGTGGTCAGCATTTGGTAGTTGATGCACCCTACGAGAAGATTCCTGTTTTCGTACGTGAAGGTGCCATCATTCCATTTGGTCCTGCCATGGAGTGGTGCGACGAGAAACCTGCCGAACTCATCAATCTCTATGTCTATGAGGGTCAGGACGGATCGTTCCAACTCTACGAAGACGAGGGAACCAACTACAACTACGAGAAGGGTAAGTATGCCACCATCGAGATTGCCTATAACGATGCCGACAAAACTGTCAGCTTCGGCAAGCGCAATGGTGCTTTCAAGGGTATGCTGAAAAACCGTCGTTTCAATGTAGTACTCGTGAAGAAAGACCAGCCCCGCGACCTCAACCTCGACAATCCTGAGGGTAAAATGGTGCAGTACAGCGGTAAGGCTGTTAGCGTGAAACTCTGATTTTAAAGATATTGCAATAGGAGGGGTGTGCCATACGGCACACCCCTCTTGTCTTATATAATACCCAATGACTACCCATTGACCACCTGCATAACCATCGTACTGACATCGCCCTTCTTCTATATACAAGTTGTCTATATGCTCCATTTACCATGTACAAGATATTGCCCGTTATTTTGCCAAGGCATTTCCAATGTTTTGCAAAAGTATTACCCCATGTTTTGCAAAAGTATTACCCCATGTTTTGCAAAAGTATTGTCTAACGTTTGAAAAAGATCTTTTCAACGATTGATAAAGATGTTATCCAATATTTGATAAAAGTATTATCCAATATTTGATAAAAGTATTATCCAATATTTGATAAGGGTATTATCCAACGTTGGATAAAAAGATTATCAAGGTTTGGAAAAACGTTGATAAACGATAGCTTTTTATAAGGGAAATAGGATCACGCTTTACTTTTGTCCTTTCATGGCGTTAGTTAATTGTTTATGTTTTGTATACTCAGGGCGTTGCAGGGGTGGTCGAATGGTGGTCGAAAATCTAAAAAACAGAAGGTTCGACCACCCGTTATGGTGTTGTGCTGTAGTCACTTATCTGATTCTGGTGGTCGAGTGGTCGATTTTTACGACGTCGCGTGTGCGTGCGCATATACGCGTACATAATATAAAGGAAGTTCGCCGATGCTCATTGATCTGTTTTTGTTAGATTTCTCCTTTGGTGCGCTACATCCTTGATTCGTCTCAATATCATTCAACAGCCCCGTATGGTTAAGCGCAGATTCAAATTAAAATGATGCTTAATACAACGATAGACAGAAGTTGTTTTCTGGTAATGAAAGTTCTCATTTCCATCCATCTTCATAAATTTGCTGGAAAAATCATAGCAGTTGCCGTTGGGTGGAGGTAAAAAAATGACAGAAAGCCTTTGTCTTCTTGCTGAAAATCGCTAACTTTGCCCAACGATTTACCAATACTAATTTCTTATGTATAGATTCTTTATTCTGGCATGTGCCATTGGCTGTATGTTGACCGCACAGGCACGCGACCGCCAGAACTTTGACAACGGATGGCGATTTGTGCTGGCAGACTCGGCACAAATGTCAAAAACCGATTATCATGATACGCATTGGCGTGCACTAAACCTACCACACGATTGGGCTGTGGAGGGTGATTTTCTCTGTTCTAACCCATCAGGAGCGGGTGGGGGAGCACTTCCTGGCGGCATTGGATGGTATCGCAAGACTTTCAATCTGCAGAAAAAACAAGGAGAACGCTACTTCATTGAGTTCGACGGAGTGTATATGAATGCCCGTGTCTATATCAACGGTAAGGAAGTGGGCTACCGCCCTTACGGTTATAGCTCGTTTGAATACGACATCACACCTTATCTCATAGCCGGTCGCAACGTGGTGGCTGTGCGTGTGGATAATAGCGATCAGCCTAATTCCAGATGGTATAGCGGATGCGGTATCTACCGCCATGTGTGGTTTACCAAAACCGCCGATGTGCATGTGAAACACTGGGGAGTGCATGTGGTTGCCAATCCCGACGGACGTATCTCCGTGACTGCTGATGTGGAAAGTCAGGGCAAAGCCTATAAGGTGCGCAACCAAGTGTTTGATGCCCAAGGACGAGCAGTTGGTTTGAAAGTGCGCCGTCCCCATCTGTGGTCGGTTGATGACCCCTATATCTATAAGGTACGCACGCAAGTGCTGGTAGGTGGAAAAGTGGTCGATGAGGTGTGGACCAACACCGGATTCCGCTCGTTCCGCTTCGATGCCAAGACAGGTTTCTGGCTCAATGGCAAGAACATGAAGCTCAACGGGGTTTGCGAACACCACGATTTCGGTTGTTTGGGTGCTGTGGTCAACGAAGATGCCATGCACCGCAAACTCGTGCGACTGAAGGAAATGGGTGTGAATGCCATTCGTTCATCACACAATCCGCCTGCTCCCGAACTACTCAACATGTGCGACACCATGGGACTTATCGTCATGGACGAGTCGTTTGACATGTGGCGCCGCCGTAAGACTCAAAACGACTATGCACGCTTCTTCGACGAATGGCACGAGCGCGACCTTGCCGACTTGATACTGCGTGACCGCAATCATCCCTCCATACTGATGTGGAGCATCGGCAATGAGGTGCTCGAACAGTGGTCGTCTGCCGATGCTGATACGTTGACTCTTGAGCAAGCCAACCTCATACTCAATGCCGGACACGATGCTTCGACCCTTGCCAAGGATGGCGAAACCAGCGTCAATACATTGTTGGCAGACCATTTGGCTGACATTGTGCGTCGCTACGACACGACACGTCCCATCACCGCAGGATGTAACGAACCATCACCCGACAACCACCTGTTCAAGGGTAAGGCACTCGATATTGTAGGCTTCAACTATCATCATCAGTGGATTAAGGATGTACCCAAGAATTTCCCCGGTCGTCCGTTTATCATGACCGAAAGCGTTTCAGCCCTGCAGACAACGGGATTTTACACCATGCCCAGCGACTCTGTCATCAAAGCACCTAAGGAATGGTGGTTGCCCTATACCGATCCTTCGTTCAAATGCTCGTCTTACGATAACATGCATGCCTCATGGAGCAGTACTCACGAGGAAACATGGGATGTGGTGAAGCATACTCCCTATGTCGGTGGACAGTTTATATGGACCGGTTTCGACTATATCGGCGAACCCACACCTTATTCTTATCCTGCTCGCAGCAGTTATTTCGGCATCATCGACTTGGCTGGTCAGCCTAAAGATGTCTATTATATGTATCAGAGCGAATGGACCAATCGCCCTGTTCTGCATCTCTTCCCCCATTGGAACTGGCTCGATGGCGAACAAATCGATATGTGGTGCTACTACAATCAAGCCGACGAAGTGGAACTCTACATCAACGGCAAGAGTCATGGCGTGCGCCGCAAGGCAGATAGCCACCAGTATCATGTGATGTGGCGCGTAACCTTTGAACCCGGAGAAGTGAAGGTCGTGGCACGCAAAGACGGTAAAGAGGTGCGCCAGCAGACTATCCATACTGCCGGACAGCCCCATCATTTGCAACTCAGCATCGATTATCAAGGTAAAAACACCACCTTCGTCAAGGTGGAAGTGGTTGATGAGAACGGCAACCGATGCCCTTGGGCAGAGAACCAAGTGTTTTTCGATACCGATGCCACCATCATCGGTGTGGATAACGGAAACCAGACATCACTCGAACGCTTCAAGGACAATAAGCGCAAAGCATTCTTCGGCAGATGCTTCGTCGTACTCGACGGACATGGCACGCTGACTGCTAAATCATACGGACTACCAACAGCAACTATCAAATTATGATGAAGAAAATCTTATTATCAGCAGCGCTCCTGCCTATGGCAGCCGTTGCGCAGATACAGACATCGGCAGGTGTACAGTATCTGCAATGCCAGGCAAAAGATATGTCGGGCGAGTTCTCTGACCTCTCCAACACTTATTTTCTGGCTGACAGTCTGGCTGGCTTCGACCTCAACAAGGGCGAAGGACTGCTCAACTGGAAACGCTACCGTCTCGCACCGCGACAGGCTTTCAACCTCAATGGCTATTGGCCTGTGCGCATGAAGATGCTCGATTTCCCCGACACACAGTATGACAACGACCCCAACCTGCGCATCAAAGTGCAGAAAATAGACAACCGCACACTTCGTGTCACCATCTTCACTTCACCCATCGAGCCGAAAATGGACGATGCCAACGACCCCATGTTCTCACCGGAATTTATTGCACAGCAAACTGGCGAACAGGCTAAAAACGGTCGTGGACGCTGGAACGTGAAAGCTACCGACCAAGCTATTGTCTATAAAAACAATAACGGTTCACTCGAAATACAGAAGTATCCGTTCCGTATCGTGCTGCGCGACGGACAGGGCAAACTGCTCACGCAGACCCGCCACATCATCGATAACGACAGTACACAGGTGAAACTCCTGCCCTTCAACTTTATCAAACGCGGTTCAGACAATTCGCGCAGCATCAATCCCGTACTGATGCTCTCACCAAACGAGCGCATCTACGGTTGCGGCGAAAGTTTCACATCGCTCAACAAAGTAGGACAGAAAGTGCAAATCTCGGTAGTCGATCCACAAGGACCAGAGACCGATGGCATGTATAAACCCGTGCCTTTCTATTTCTCTAATCGGGGATATGGTATCTTCATGCACACCTCGGCACCTACAACAGCTGATTTCGGTGCCTCTTACATCGGTGCACAGCGCCTCTTTATGGGCGACGAAACGATGGACTTCTTCATCTTCTTCGGTGAACCGAAAGACGTGCTCAATGCTTATACCGACGTCACTGGTAAGTCACCTATGCTTCCCCTCTGGACTTTCGGCACATGGATGAGCCGCATCACCTATTTCTCTCAGGAGGAAGGACTCGACATTGCCCGTAAACTCCGTGCCAACAAGATACCATCAGATGTTATCCATTTCGATACAGGATGGTTTGGCGTAGATTGGCAGTGCGACTATGAGTTTGCCAAAGATCGTTTCAAAGATCCAGTAGCCATGCTCAAGTCGATGAAGAAAGACGGTTTCCATACCTGTCTTTGGCAGTTGCCCTACTTCACACCGAAGAACCGCTACTTCCGTGAACTCGTTGATGGCGGCATGGCTGTACACAACGGCAACGGAACATTGAGCTATGAAGATGCGGTGCTCGACCTCAGCAATCCCAAGACCGTAGCATGGTATCAAGGCAAAATCGCTAACCTCATCAAACAAGGAGTCAGCGCTATCAAGTGTGACTTCGGTGAGGCTGCACCATACGATGGCATCTATGCCAGCGGTAAAACAGGATTCTATGAGCACAACCTCTATCCCCTGCGCTACAACAAAGCACTCTGGCAGGCTGTGCGCGACAATACTCCCGACCATGAAGGTGTCATCTGGGCTCGCAGCGCATGGGCTGGAAGCCAGCGCTATCCGCTCCATTGGGGTGGCGATGCTGCTACCAACGAGATTGGTAGCGTAGGTATGTTGGGCGATCTCCGTGGCGGTTTGTCATTCGGACTCAGCGGATTCTCCTTCTGGAGTCATGACATGGGTGGCTTTGTCACCAAGAGTCCCGACGATCTCTACCGTCGTTGGCTGCCATTCGGATTCCTTTCAAGCCATACACGTGCCCATGGAGCACCTCCTACCGAACCTTGGCTCATCAGCGAAAGCTTTACCAAAGCATTCCGCCAGTCGGCAGAAATGAAATACAAACTCATGCCTTATGTCTATGCACAGGCAAAGGATTGCTCTGAGCGCGGACTGCCTATGGTACGTGCACTGCTCGTGGAATTCCCCGATGATCCAGGTGCATGGTTTGTGGAAGACGAGTATATGTTTGGTTCGCAGATTCTTGTTGCTCCAATGCTCGAAACTGGAAAAAGCCGCACCGTATATCTGCCCCGTGGAAAGTGGATTGATTATCAGACAGGAAAAGTCTATGAGGGGGGCTATCAGACTATCCCAACTGCTGAGATTCCCTGCGTCATCCTCGTCAAGGATGGATCACTCATTCCCCATGTACCTGTCGCACAAAACACAGGCGATATCAAATGGGACAAGGTCGAGCTGAAAGCCTATAAGGCCGATGCTACCAAATGTACAGGACTCCTGTTCCGCCCTGGCGATAAGGAACTGCAACATATCGAGAAATAACTATTCATGAGCCGGGGGATGAACATCAACAATGTTTCATTACCCGGTATTTTTTATAACTACAATTCCTCTTTGGTATATACGATAACGCTTTATTATCAATTATAGGTACATGCTATGAAAACAATATGGGTGGCACTTGCAGCCATGACCATGGCGGCACCGATGCACGCACAACTGGTCATCAATGAAGTCATGCAGTCTAATATCGACTGTATCATGGACGACATGAACGAATTTCCTGATTCGTGGGTGGAATTATACAACAATGGCGAAAGTAGCGAACAGCTTTCTAACTACAGTATCGGACTTACCACTGATGCTCAAAAGGCATGGGCTTTGCCGGCATCACTTATCAACAAAGGATATCGCGTACTCATCTATTGCGACAAGGCGGCATCGGGTATGCATACTGATTTCCGCCTTGAGTCGGGAAAGAACGGCGAAATCTATCTGTTCAAAAACAATAAAGTGGTCGATAAACTGACCAAAATGAAAAAACAGCCTGCGCCTAATATTGCCTATGGACGCAAAACAGACGGTAGCGACACATGGGGATATATGGCTATACCAACACCAGGCGGCACCAACTGCGGATCTACCTGCAAGGATCTCTTGGGCGATGTGGTATTCAGCGAACCTGGACGGGTCTTGGAAAATGCGCAGACTCTCAAACTCACCCTGTCACTTCCTGACGGAGCGCCTGCAGAAACTGTCATCCGATATACTACAGATGGTAGCGAACCAATAGCATCAAGTTTGCAATATACCGCTCCAATCACCATCAGCGCCTCACAGGTGGTGCGCGCAAAACCATTCTGTACGGGGTATCTGTCACCTCGGTCAGTCACCCAGTCGTATATCTTCCACGGACGACAGATGACGCTTCCCGTTATTTCCATCGTTACTAAGAATGTGTATTTCTATGATAACAAACAAGGAATACTGGTGAAAGGCAACTATAACAGCAGTCAGGAAAACTATAAATACAACTGGCGACGCCCCATCAACTTGGAACTTTTTACTGCCGCAGGTAGTAAAAGTCAGCTCAACCAACTCTGCGAAACACGTGTCATGGGAGGTGCTTCACGTGATAATATGATGAAGTCGATGGCTATTTATGCCAACAAGCGATTTGGTACGAAGCGCCTTCAATATGAATTTTTCCCTGACCAGCGACCGGGTATCACCGATTATAAGTCACTCGCACTGCGCAATGCCGGCAACGACTTCGACTATCTCTACATGCGCGATGCTGTCATCCAACGGTCTATGGCTGCCTATGTCGATCTTGATTGGCAGGCATGGCGTCCTGCCATTGTCTATATCAACGGAAAGTACAACGGTATGCTCAACATCCGTGAACGAAGCAACGAAGATAATATCTATACCAACTATGAGGGATTGGAGGATATTGATATGATAGAAAACGGATGGGAACTGAAAGTAGGCGATTGGGAACATTTCAACCGCTTCAAGGCGTTCTATCAAGAACATGGACATACCCTGGCAGAATATGAAACATGGATGGATTGCAAGGAGTATATCAACCTGATGATCATGAATCTTTTCTACAATAATCAGGACTTTCCCGGCAATAACATCGTATGGTGGAGACCACGCACAGAAACTGGCAGATGGCGATGGGTGGCTAAAGATACGGACTTCGGACTTGGGCTTTATGGTTCGGCAGCTACCTATAAAACCTTTGAATGGTTCTACAACCCCAATTATGACAAAGACCACGCATGGGCAAATACATCTGAGGCTACAAGATTGTTTCGCCGATTAATGGAAGATGCCGATTTTCAACGGGAATTCATAGACCGTGCTGCCATCTATCTGGGTGACTTCTTGTCGGAAAAGAATATACGGTTGCTATGGGATGATATGTATAATCAGATCAAAACGGAATATCCTCACCATCGCAAGCTTGTCAACGAGTGGTGGCCAAATTATACCAACGAATTGAATACAGCACATAAATGGCTTAACGAACGTATTCCGAGTTTCTATCAGCAGATTTCCGACTTCTATAAAGTGGGAAATCCTGTTCCACTCACCATCAATGCCACGATGGCTGAAAGCGACAGAAATGCCATGACGATCACATTCAATGGCGTGCGCTTGACAGAAGCATGCTTTGACGGAAAATTCTTCAAGAATAGATCCATGCAGATCAATGGGGTGCTCTCCGACGGACGGGAGGTGAAAGCATGGAATATCGTACAGCATCAAGGTATTGCCACTACTACTATACAGCAGTCGGGAGCTACCCTTACTATGGCGCTACCCGATTGCGACAAGGTGGAGATTACCGCTGTAATAGGTGAACCTACTGCCATCACGCAACCTGATACCAAAACATGGCACTGGTCGTTTGCTGCAGGAACACTACAGGTTGACCAGGTGGAGAAGGGTACCAAGGTGTGCGTATATGACCTATTAGGCAGAATACTCCATCGGACTACAGCAACTGGTGCACCGCTTTCCTTCGCAGTTTCTGCCAAGACCTGCATCCTGAAAGTTGGCGATGAGGCTGCAAAAGTAACTGATTCTACTCGACGATAAATCGAAAGGAGTGTTGAAGAATAGTATGATTTGAACATCGTTAAACGCGAAATAGAATACTTATGGACATACAACCAATTGCTTATTTTCGATCACCATTCACCTCGAAATTCGGATTGCCACGACAGAGTGGTATCGTAGAAACGTTGCATGGACGCATAGAACTCACTCGCGATTATGCCACACCAGAGGCACTGCGGGGATTGGAAGAGTATGATTTCATCTGGCTGATATGGGGATTCTCTGAAAATGTCGATGCACGTAAGCATCCTACCGTGCGACCACCATTGTTGGGAGGAAACGAGCGCGTCGGGGTTTGGGCAACGCGTTCGCCATTCCGACCCAATAATCTCGGACTCTCATCGGTGCGTATTGTGGCGGTGCGTCCCGAAGATGGAGTAGTGGAAGTGGCAGGGGCTGACCTCATGGATGGCACACCTATCTACGATATCAAACCTTATTTGGCTTATGTGGATAGTCATCCTGGTGCACGGGGCGGTTTTACCGATCGCAAACAGTGGCAGCGGTTGGAGGTGGTTATACCTGACGAACTGACGAAGACCCTATCACCACAGATCGTGCAGACACTGACCGATGCACTTGCGCTTGATCCTCGTCCTCATTATCATGAAGATCCCGACCGGCAGTATGTGATGCCTTTCGATGGCTATGAAGTGGTATTCTGTGTGGACGGCAACATGTTGTATGTCAAGAAAATTATCCCTTGTATCGCTGTACCAGAAAAAAAGTAACAGCATTATTTGTAGATGACGGAAATTTTTAATATATTTGTGTCCGAAAAATGGTTGACATGATGGAAATGGTATTGATACTTATCTTGGCTATGGGCTGTCTGGTGGCTTTCTGTTGGGCTTGGCAGATGCGGAAAAGAATGCGTGTGTTGGAACGTGATATAATGATGCATCGCATCTTTCTGAAGAATGTTATTCAAGAGTCAGAACTTCCCCTTCGGCAAGTTTCTCGCATGGCTAAGATGCTTTCAAAGGATGATTTATACCTTTCCAAGAATGAAAAACACAATATGGCAGAACAGTTGAATGGCTATGCTTATTTCATCGATACATTGTTGAATGAACTTATGCTCTTCACTAATCCTTCAGATGAGGTGGCACACGTGAGACGGGAACAGTTCAGTCCTAACGAACTTTGTCGACGTTGTCTGGAAATCAATATCTCCAACATTTATCATCGACAGGCTGTCAAGTTGAATTTTCATCGTACCATGAGCGATGAGTTCTTTATAGAAAGTGATCGCCATGTCATAGAGATTATCCTCAATAAGTTGATTCAGAATGCCTGTCGCTTTACCGAAAAAGGGGAAGTGGTCGTGGGGTGTAACACTACAGAGAATGAGGGTATGCTGACACTCGATGTCAGTGATACTGGTGCAGGAATTCCCAAAGATCGTCTGAGTCGCCTGTTTAGTTGGTTTGAACAGCCCGACGATATGCGCGATGAGGCAGAACTTGATTTGAGCATTTGCCAGCGGTTGGCACAAAAAATTGGAGGTGTGCTTTTTATCGACGAACTCTATGCACGTCAGGGAACTCGTGTGGTGCTGGTATTGCCCATCAAGTAGGCTGTAATACAGAAACAAAATTATAGTTTTTCTTTCCGTCACGAAGGGATGGTGTGTCACATCCTGTCGGACTTACAGATCGCTTCTGTCCAAATGGTCGCGCCACAGATATTTGCGTGTTTCGTGTACGATGATGCCGTTCAGCGCCAAGAGCGATAGCAGGTTGGGAATTGCCATGAGTGCATTCATACAATCGGCCATGTTCCATACCACACCCAACTGCATCACGCTGCCTATAAATACAGCAACGATAAAAATCATCCGATAGACAAGCATCCATCGACGACCTTTCAGATATTCTACTGCGCGTTCACCATAATAGCACCAACCTAAGATAGTGGAAAATGCAAAGGTCAACAGACCGAAAGTCAGTAAAGGTGTACCAATGATGGGAATTTTAGAAAATGCCATCTTGGTCAGTACCGCACCATTGTCGAAAGTAATGTCGGGGTATGCCAATACACTGCTTACAATAACAATTCCCGTCATGGCACAGATGACTACCGTGTCCCAAAATGTACCAGTGCTGGACACCAAGGCTTGGCGTACTGGGTTGCGTGTCTGTGCGGCAGCAGCTACGATGGGAGCAGAACCGAGTCCTGATTCGTTGCTGAAAAGACCGCGTGCTATGCCATAACGTGCTGCCATCATGACTGTAGTACCTACAAAACCTCCTCCTGCTGCCTGCGGACTGAAAGCCGAGGTGACGATGAGCTTGATGGCAGGCCATGCATAATCGATGTTTACTCCTATTATATAGATGCAACCTAAAATGTAAAAGAGTGCCATGAGGGGTACCAGGGTTGCGCAGACACGTGCAATACTCTTCACACCACCTAAAATAACAGCACCAGTGAGTAGGCAGATGACTGTTCCTGTGATATAGGGTGAGATGTCATAGGTTTCGTAAGCGAGTGTGGCAATGGCATTGGCTTGCACCGTATTGCCGATGCCAAACGAGGCGAGGGCAGTGAAAATGGCAAAGAGAATTGCTGCCCAACGCCATCCCAATCCTTTCTCCAGCGCAAACATAGGTCCTCCAATCACTTTGCCATCAGGTTTCTTCTCGCGATATTTGATAGCCAGTAGGCCCTCTGCATATTTGGTGGCAATGCCAAATACACCAGTCAGCCAACACCACAATACTGCACCAGGACCGCCTAAGGCAATGGCGGTGGCTACACCGATGATGTTTCCGGTGCCGATAGTAGCAGCTAGAGCGGTTGCCAATGATGAGAATTGCGAAACGTCACCGGTTGCATCGGGATCACGTTGTACAGATAGCCGAATGGCTTTGAGTATATGTCTCTGTGGAAAATGCAATCGGATAGTAAGAAAAAGATGGGTTCCCAAGAGCAGGATAATCATGGGCCAGCCCCACAACAGGGAGCTCGTTACGGAGAAAAATTCGTTGATGGTGTTCATGTTGTTGCTGCTTTTGCGTGCAAAGTTAGTTAAAAATGCTCAAAATGTAGTCGATTCTTCGTTTTTTTTGAATTTTGGTTAAACTTTTTATCGTTTGATGCGTCATATTGATAACAAACGTGATTTGGCTCATTGAAAATACAGACGAGACATGAAATGACGAAACATTTGACCTATGTGGTAGAAAGAAAATCAGGACAATGATGGCTGCTCCGATAGTTGGAGTAGCCATCTTTCGCTTTTTATCCGTGTTTATGCTCATCGATATCCATTCTTGAGTACTGTTTGATATATGGTTAATTGCTGTTAAAATCTGCAGTTCTATCTATTTCGATAGATAACATAATTATATAGATAAGTTGAAAAATATTTGGTAGTGTGAGGTTTTCTTCTTATCTTTGCTCCCTAAAATATGATGAAAGTTCAGGATATGAAGAGATTGATACATACGACAGCCCTCATGGCAGTGGGAATTACCACTTGTTTGGGCTTTGTCTCTTGCTTTAAGGATGAGCCGCTCAATGCAGAATGTGATATTGAGCAGGCTTACATACACGCAGGCGACAAATTGAATAGTTGGTTCCTTTTCGATTCCGACACACTTCAATATGTGCAATCTGACCAGAATAAGATAGAGTTTACCATGAGTGCTATGGCTGATCTTACACAGATTGCTCCACTTTTCAGACTCACTCCCGGGGCTACTATATCACCTGCCAACGGCAGTGTACACGATTTTTCTAAAGGTTCGGTGAAATATACGGTCACTTCGGAAGATGGACAATGGTCACGTATCTATTTTGTCAGCATCAGAAAAATGCTCTATTTCGGTAGTGAACACGAGTTTAATTTTGAAAACTGTTATGAGGACAAAGGGTACTACCATTGGCAAGAACCATGGAAAGATGCTAATGGTAATACGACCAAAGAGGCTATCTGGGCAACAGGAAATCCGGGTTACAAGATTAGCAATAGCTCTACTGCAGCAGAGCATTATCCCACAGCACCTATTGACGAAGGATATGAAGGAAAAGGGGTAAAGCTATCCACTTGCCGAACAAGTGGACTTGCAGACATGGTGCAGAAGCCTATTGCGGCTGGCAACCTCTTTATTGGGCAGTTTGATCCGTCTAATGCATTGCAGGATGCTATGTCTGCCACTAAGTTTGGACGCCCATTCAGTTTCAATACCCAACCCAAGACATTCACAGGATACTATAAGTATAAGGCTGGGGAGAAATTTACCGACCAGTATATGCATGTACTGGAGCAAAAAGACTACGGCACTATCTATGCCGTGTTCTATGATAACCATAATGCAAAGGGCGAAGCGGTGGTGCTCTATGGCAACAACGTACAGACAAGTGAACAGGTTGTGGCACTTGCCCGACTTGATAATATCGACAATACTCCTGAATGGACTCCATTCACTCTCAATTTCATCTACCGTAAAGCTGTAGATATGCAGAAGCTGAAGGCTGGCGGTTACAGTCTCGCTATCGTTTGTTCGTCAAGTACCAACGGTGCTGAGTTTATGGGTGCCGTGGGTAGTACGCTTTGGGTGGATAAGTTTAAGATTACATGTGAATAAGGATGAAATGCCAAGCGATATAGATATTCGGTTATGACAATGAAGAAAATCATAATATGCTCCCTGCTGATGATGTGCACGTTGTGGGCATGGGCAGGAGACGATAATCAAGAACATTGGAGTGCATGGAACAAATATCTGCACAACTATAAATACTATGTACACGTGGGGTATAATATCGGTGGAACAGCACCTATTGGTATGCCTGCCTCTATCCGCACGCTACATAGTTATACGCTGCAGCCTAACTTCACCCTTGGAGTAGATGCCCACCATGTTATCTCAGGCAAATGGGGATTCTTGGGCGGTTTGCATTTTGAAAACAAAGGTATGAGAACCGATGCGGGTGTGAAGGGCTACCACATGAAGATTGTGCGTGGTGGCGAACAGTTGGAAGGTGTATTCACAGGAAGTGTGGTGACTAAGGTTGACATGAGTCTCATCACCGTTCCCTTGCAAGCCACTTATGATTTGACCCCACAGGTGCGTCTGAAACTTGGTCCATATGTGAGTTATGCCACAGCCAAGAAATTTGAAGGATGGGCATACGATGGATACCTCCGACGTCAGGAGGAAGGACATGAAAAGGGTGATCCTACCGGACAGAAAGTGATACTGGGACATAATGATGGTGAGCGTGGCAACTACGATTTCTCCAGCGATATGCGCTCTTGGCAGTTTGGTATCGACCTTGGTGCCGACTGGTATATCACTAAGCGTTGGGGTGTCAAGGCTGATTTATCATGGGGATTGACGGGTATCTTCAAGAAAGATTTCGATACCATCGAGCAGACCATGTTTCCCATTTATGGTACGATTGGTGTGATTTATCAACTGAAATAAAAAAATAGGTATCAATTATTATTAACTAAAAAAGAAAGGAAAAAAAATGAAATTGAACAAGATTTTCTATCTGATGGCCATGGTATGTACACTTGGCTTTACTGCATGTGGTGACGATGACGATGCACCCAAAGACGATCCAATCCAGTCGCCTATCGTAGGAACATGGAATGTTTGGTCACAAGGAAATGATAACGATGGTTATACCGGTTCTGTACAGCTCAACTGGGAAGTAGAAGAAGGAACAAGTATTAGTCTCGACCTTTCTGGAACTGGTAAACCCACTGAAATTTCTATCAAGGAAACCGTTGTTCCTTTGGCAAATATCCTGGGTAACAAGTTCCTGCCTAAAGTGCTGAAGAGCGTTACTTTCACTCCTGATGGCAAGATCAATGCTGTGGTTTCTGACTATGATGATGACGATATCGCTCCAGAGTGGGAGACTGTTAAGGGCTATGCTACCTATAAGGTTATTAGCGACAATCTCATCAGCGTTTCTATCGACGCTGAAAAGGCTACTGAAGATATTGATGATCCAGCAGAAAAGGCACAGATCAAGACTATCCTTAAATCGTATGGTACTATTCCCGTCAATGTTCGTTGGAATGGCGAAAAGCCTTTCTTCTTTGTTGACAAGGCATACGTACAGCCTATGATTGCTGCTTTGGTTGCTTTCATCGACAAGGTGCCTACAAACGCCATGAAACCAGATGATTTACAAACTTTCACTATGGTTAAGGGTGTTGTGAAGCAGCTGCCTGGTATCATGGACAAAACTTCAAAGTTTGAAGCAGGTATCGAACTGACCAAATAATACTTGGTCGTTTGACTATAAACATAAATCCCTGGCATACAATCTGTGCCGGGGATTATTGTTTTTTCATAATTTTTCAGTATCTTTGCATCCAAAGACGCTAAGGTACTCACGCTCGGAAGTAAAAAAGAAAAAGTGATTTTTCTTTTGTACTTCGCTCGCTTAATCGTACCTTTGCAACCAATAAACTCTACTGATATTTGGTAAAATCATACTAACGATGACACGAGAAGAAATAGTCTTTGACTATCTGCAACAGCACGACATTCCCTACACGTGCTATCACCATCCCGAAGGCAAAACCATTGAGGAGGCTAAACGATGGTGGAAAGACGATGGCAGTATCCATTGCAAAAACTTGTTTTTCCGCAACCACAAGGGAAATCGGCATTATCTGGTATGCTTCCATTGTGACCATGACCTCGATATCCACGATTTGGAACACCGTCTCAAAGCAACGCTCGTATCCCAGGGATTACCTTCTTGTGGTAAACTATCGTTTGCATCGCCCGAGCGCATGATGCGCTATTTGGGACTTGAACCGGGAAGTGTGTCGCCTTTCGGACTCATCAACGATACGGAGCATCATGTGCATCTTTTTCTTGATTGTCATCTGAAAGAGGCTGAGACGCTGTCGTTCCATCCGAATGATTGTAGGGGAACGGTAGTTCTTCGTCGTGATGACTTTGAGCGCTATCTCGACACTCTCGGTAATACCTATGAGTATTTGACCTTGTATTGATGATGGTGACTCTATTCTTCTACATCTTCGTTAACGTCTGTTTCTACATCACGTTTAATGGTAACGTTTCCTGTTGAAGAGAGAATAACGCGTACTGGAATATATTCATCGGTCTGTGGGTGACTGATACTACCGGCAAACTCCAAGTCGCTGCCGTTCACCTTGTCATATACCAGTCCGTCAAGAATACCAGTATGGCGGTAGTCGTTGTCAAGACAAGCATCGAAGTTGGCTTTGGTAAATGAGCGTGTAAAGAACACCTCTCCGTCAGCTCTTGTTACAGTAACTACCACTTCGTTATCCACGAATTTCTGTCCTAATTCGTCTGTCACCATAGGCAGTGAGTCACATGGTTGGCGGTGTATCTCCACCTTATAGCTATTGCCTATCCACTGTATCTGGTGACTCTTATTGTAG
The DNA here is from genome assembly GCF_002251345.1 of Prevotella sp. P4-119. Classification (NCBI taxonomy): domain Bacteria; kingdom Pseudomonadati; phylum Bacteroidota; class Bacteroidia; order Bacteroidales; family Prevotellaceae; genus Prevotella; species Prevotella sp. P4-119. Next base: position 62,357 of record NZ_NPJB01000022.1, read on the forward strand.
TCAGCCTGTCGGATAGGTGCCTCTATTTTGGGGCGTTCCACTTTTTCGGTAATAATGTCGTCACTTTGTCTCTTATTGCCACAAGCGGTCATGAGCACAGCCATGCCCATCACAGCGAGTTGTAATGTCATTCGTTTCATATTTTCAATCTTTACGTTTCGATTTACAAAGGTACGATTAAGTGAAGAAAATGCCAAATATATTTGAGTATTTTTGAATGTGAGTACCTAAGACTGAAAGTCAAAGGTAGTGCAAACCGAGCGAAATACAAAGAAAAAAGTCCTTTTTTCTTTTATTTCCGAACTGACGAACGAAGAAAGTGCAGAGTCAAGCTCGCTTGAACTATGTCTTTCAAGGAGGAAGAAACCCAAAAGGTTAGGTGCCGCCTATCTTGGATTCTCAAAATCAAAGGAACGTTTTCGTTAAGCCAGATGAGCAGAGTTAAGTTCACTTAAGCTCTGCCATGGCGAGAAAAGGTGCCATGAAATGGAACGATTAAGTGAAGAAAATGCCAAATATATTTGAGTATTTTTGAACGTGAGTACCTAAAATCTGGTAGGATTACCGTCAATACGTTTTCTACGGCTGTAAGACTAATTATAAGTAATTTGTAAAATAAATAGTTACATC
>NZ_NPJB01000023.1:0-105357 GCF_002251345.1 Prevotella sp. P4-119
GCAAATGGGACGAAGACAGTGAACCACATCTCGATGCTCACCCTATGGAGGGAGATTATTGGGAGCATTCGCTGACAAAAGAAATCGTCATTGCCCCTGAGGTCAAGGCTACCAATGCAGAGATTGCCGCTTGTTGTATTTGGCATACCTCATTCTATGGTTTTGTAAGAGAACAACAGGAAGAAGAATTCAGATTCTTCAAACTCGACAATTACCACAAAGATAGGTGGGATGATTATATATATCATAAGGTACGTGCAGAGAAGTATTTCTCCGTCATCCGCAGAAATGGTGGCTACATACCTTCTGTTAGAGAATTAGCACCATCAAAGAAACAAGAATTGTTCAGCAAGGCCAAAGATTATTTCTGGTGTATTAGCGCATCAATGAACAAGATTAAAAGGAAGAAGATGTTTCGTAGAGAGTTTATGGCACACTACTATGAGCGTATGGCAGCTATCAGCAGGTTTATCGTTCAGGCCATTCCGGCTTTGAGTGACGAAAGAAACAATATGAGCATGAATCAATTGTGCGGCCTGTTTCAGTCTGACTTGTTCAGTCCAGAAACTATCACGTCGTATGCGGATGAGAATACCAATGGGGTCAAGTACCTATGCGAGTTGCTGGAGATGGAAGATATCAATACCAGATTAGACAGAATGGTAGTGGTTCTAACCACTGACGAATGGCACCAAGAACTGACTCAGGATGAACAGCGCTTGTGCAAGCTCCTTATAGGCAATTGCAAATCCAGCGACATCCTTGTAGCCACAGATCCTTCTTTGGGCAGACAGGTCCGTATCGACTATGCAACATTTAATTCTGAACATCCATTAATTGGCAAGCAATATGAAAAAGAAATATGATGACTCTATTGACTATATAAATGGTTATCCAATAAGTGAAGTCTGGGGGACTTATCACTATTTGGCACGAGAGATTGCTCCTCGATTGAAAGCTTTCAAGGCTCATAAAAAGCACGGATGGCCAGAAGATTTCGAGACCCTGGAGGATTGGAATAAAACCATTCAGAAGATGATCGATGCATTCGAATTGGTGAAAGATTATTCCCCGTCTTATGAGGAAGATATACGGACTCTTGAACAAGGGGTGGAATTGTTCTGCAAGTATTATCGTGATTTGTCGGATTAATATTATTGATTCTGTATGAAAAGGAAGAAGAAAGATGACTCCGCTGAGAACTGGAGTTACAAGAATGACTACCCCATAGAAGAGGTATGGAACACTGACAACTGTTTGGCTGGGGTGATTGCTGCTCGATTAAAAGCATTCAAGGCTCTTGACAAGCATGGCTATTGTCCTGCATTTAAGGGAATGGCAGAATGGAATAAGGCCATACAGAAGATGATTGATGCTTTTGAGTTACTGAAGCATATAACATCGTTCAGTGAGGAAGAAGAAAAGATCATCGAGGAAGGACTTGAACTGTTCTGCAGGCATTATAGATATTTATGGGATTAACTAATCGTTTTATTATGGACTACAATGTAGATGCAATAGAGAGGGAGATCATGCTAAAATATAATGATTATCGCAGTTATAACTCTGATAATGATGTGCTTTTGTCCCTACGAAAAGACATCATCAACAAGCAGGTTCTGGCAAATCAGAAAGAACTGTTACCTGATATTATCGCCTTTAATGATGCACTGCGTGAGGCACTTCGTGAAATGTACGATCGAGCTCATTGTATTTGGAATAAGATGATAAATATCATAGATGAAGGTGATGGCGAAGAGATGGTGCTTACTGCTAAATGTTATCTCGATACAGACTATCCGGTTTTGCATCCTATACAGGGTGAAGATAGACAAGATTTGTGGTATGCACTGTGTGATGGTGACTTGAATCCTATGTATGCTGATGGTGTATCTGTGTTGACGCTAACACTCCCAAGAGATGAAGATGACTCCTTTGATTCTTTTATTGGTATGGACTGCCCTCCTCCTAATTGGAACGAAGGCCTAGACCAGGAACTGACACAGGATTTGCATCTGATCAATCAGTTTCACACGCTCTTTCAGCACATGAACTTCGCCCTTTCAGATTTTATCTATGTGAGGAAGTTCAAGACGGAGATTAATATTGAAATTATACAGTAAATAAACAATAAATGTTTTTGGTAATTTAAAAGAAATGATTACCTTTGCACTCGATGATGAGTCATAGTACGGTTGCTGGCTCAGCATCGGGTGTTCTTTGATGCAAATTATAGCAGAATGTGGAATTGAGTACGGTTGCCAAATCGTAACCCAGTTTTTCCTCAATTCCCCAGACTGCCTTTATGCAAAGAAAAGCTGAGCATTCTTGCAAAGTTACGAAAACATTTTGTAACAACACCACGGATTGCCATATTTTCTCTCGTCTTGCATTTCCCTACGTCCATTCCCCTACGTTTACAGCCATTGTTGGAAGCGAAGATAACTCGCTTGCTTACTGAATATTAGACCATCACAGACGGCACTTCCTTTAGCAAATTCATTGAATTTCCTCTGCAATTTCATTGAATTTCCTCTGCAAATTCATTGAGATTGCTATCACAACCATGTTGCGTTGCATCGGCACATGACTTCTATGACGCTGCAAAGTACCATTTGTCGCACACCTTCCAAACGTGCATAAACCACCAACAGACAATATATTGCACTATCAGAAACAATACTTGCGTGAGCAAAACAATTTGATTTACTCAGCAAAACAATTTGATTTACTCAGCAAAACAATTTGATTTACTCAGCAAAACAATTTGATTTGCAGAGAAAGAGCCTGTCAACAGAAAAACTATGGACGCTGGATGGATATCTCATCCAACGTCCGTAAGTATCGTATAGGTAGTTTTTTTCAGTACGGTCACACGTTTCAGAGCGTTGCATTGATGGGCGACAGGAGGAAATCTACCAGCTGCACACCATTATAGAGAAGGAGGTAGATCGACAATACTGCGGTCAATAGGCGAAGCATCTGACGCGGTATGCCCTGCAACCGATGGAACAATGCGGCTGTTGCAAAAGGCACTACGAAGAGCCAATGGGGGGCCATAATGAATATCTCATTGATGCCGAAACCTAAAACGAGATGGATGCCCATGTCGAAAACAAAATATGATAGTGCCAACCACAACACTCTGTTGCGACGACCTACCCACAGTCCTACGATGAAAAGCAGTACGATGATGCCTTCAACCACATAGCTGATAGCCCAATCGTAGCGCACAAAGACGGGACGGAACACGAGCGTATCGCCCAGAAAATGCTGCTGGTGGAACTGTATAGCCTCGCCAAAGAGGTTTTCATAGGCTGTTTTCAGTCGCGGAGTGGTGGTATCGGTCCAGCTCAAGAAGCCCACTTTCTTCATCGGCTTACCTGTTTTGGCTGCCTGACGCGCAAGCACCTGATTGCGCTTCTGCTGTTTTTCCTCGGCTTTCTGACGTTCATCTACCGACAACGAAGCCATGAAACGCTGGCGTTCCTCTGCCTTTTTAGCCTTTGCGGCAGCCCGTTGCTGCTCTTTGGGCCATACGTAGGTGCGGTATTCCCAGCGCGAGAATCCCCATATCAATGCTGCCGGCAGCAGCACGCCAAGTAGCAAATGGCGCCAACGGAAGAACGAACGGCCATTGACCAATAGTGCCGAGAGGTAGGTCTTGATACCGTTGCTCAGCGTGACACCCGCTGTCACCACGAAAAGCAATGCGGTCTGCCACCACGACAGTTGTCGCCCGGCATGGATGCAACGGCTCGACACATAGACGGTGAGCAGCAGCAAGAACATCGAAATGGTGAAGTGGTCGGGCACAATGACCGACAACAGGATATATGCCATCGAGAAATAATACGCTGACAGCAGTGTGGCATCGCCCTTGGGCAAGAGGAAAAACTCGCGCATGATGCGATAGGTGAACAGATAGGAATAGAGCGAAGCTGCCACGAGTGGCAGTGCTACGACATATTGCACACAGTTGACACCCGTCAATGCACTCAACATAGCATTGATGAGGAACAGGGGCCAGATGAAAAATGCCAATAGCGGATGACGATAGACATTATAGACGGTGCCCCAATCGGTAACGCCAAGATAGGTCAAGGGGTCGTAGCCGGAGAGATGGAACTCGCGCATAAAGACTTTCCAATAGGGGCCGAAGCCTTCTTGCATAAACAGCGGGGAGAGTCGCGTAATAAACAAGCCGTTGAGTGCCACTATCACCAGCAGGACGATGAGTGCCATCCAGCGCTCTTCCTTACGAATCTTGAAAATGTCGTTGAATATACTTATCATACCAAATTTTTATTTTGTTGCTTGAGAAATCATACACTTATTCATACCAGAAGGCGGTAGATACGATGGGCTGCTGCATCCAGTCGAAAAGGAGAGCGAGGTTGTGGCTCACCAAATAGACCATCAGTGCCAACGTGACGCCACGTAGCGCCAACAGCCACCGACCGTGAGCTCGCACAAAGAGAAACGACAGGGCGATAGGTACCACATAAAGCCAATGGGCTGCCATGATATACACTTCGTTGATGGCGAAGCCCAGTCCGAGGTGCATCAGTGCATCGGGCACGATGCCCAACAGGCACATCCATAGCAAATGGTGGTGACGTCCCATCCAGATACCTGCCACAAAGAGCACAAGCAGAAGCAGTGAAACGGCATAGCGCCACACCGACTGATAGGACAGCAATACCGGGCGATAACTCGTCAGCACATCGTCGAGCACGTGAGTTTCGTGGAACTGGATGGATTCGCCCCAGAGGTTTTCGGTCATCGTGTCCCATCGGGAGGTCGAGATATCGGTCCATCGGAGCAGTCCGCCCTGTCCCAGCGCCTTGCCTTTATGGATGACCCATGGCGCATGCTTATAGCGTTGATGGTTCTGGCGTGCTTTCGCCATCATCTCTGCCTTGTGTTCTTCGAAGTAGCACTGCTGTTCCTGCTGTTTCGGATAAACATAGATTCGCTCCTCCAGCATGCCTGCTCCAACCATCAATGCCGATGGAACGACCACCGCCAAAAGGAAGTAACGCCACTGGAAGAAGCGACGCCCACGGGCTATCCATTCGGCTGCAAACACCTTGACACCATTGGTCAGTGTCACACCGGCGGTTGCTATAAAGAGCAGAGCGGTCTGCCAGGTTTTCAGCACACGGCCTTTCTGAGCTGCACGGCCTATCAAATAGATGGAAAGTAGGATGAGACAGAGCGACAAACTGAAATGGTCGGGCACGAAAAACGTGACCTGGATGTAGGCAAAACTAAAGAGCAACAGGGTCAGCAGGGCAGCATCTTCGGCTACGACACCCACCAGTCGGTGGATGATGCGATAGAGCAACCATGCCGACACACAGCCGCTAAACCATACGATCATGGCGGATATATAGAGTGCGGCATTGAAGCCGAACAGCGACATGACAACCTCGTTGACCGAAGCGGGCAATGCCATGAGATAGGGTAACAGCGGATGGCGCAACACATCATATTTCATGCCCCACTCGGTGAGTATCGCATAGTTGTTGGGATCAAAGCCAGAGACATGGAAGAGATACGACAAGCGCTTGGCATAGTCGGCGGCAACAACGGAAAACACCGCATCATACTTCATCACCATCAGCACGTTGAGCACCAACAGCAGCACGGCAACAACCGTCACCAGCATCTTTTCCACCTGTTTTTCTCTCATACTCGAAATGGTTTATAATGAGCCTCATCGGCAAAAGCAAGCATCTCACGGTCGCCACGGCTATCACCATAGGCGGTCAGGCGATATTGCTGGCGGTCGGGAAAGCGTTGCAACAGGCGGCGCACCTTCTCGCTGCCATAGCAATTAGGGGTGAGAAAGCGACCGGTCAACCTGTCATGAGCCACCTCAACCTGTGTGCCGAGCACACAAACATGGGGGAAAAACGGCTGCACCCAGTTGTCGATAGAGGCACTGACGATGACCACCTGGCGGTCGGCATCGCAATCGCGTTGCAGCGATGCCATACCCTTTTCGCGCAGTATCGTGCGGTTGTCGGCAGCAAACTGCCGACAATGGCGGTCAAACTCCTGAAGCGTCATGCCTCGGAAGAAATGGGCAAACACCTTTTGCTTCGCTTTGTAGTTGGGATAACAGTGCAGTTTCATCAGCACCAACAAGGGCGAATAACACAGAAATCCCCACAGCATTGCCCATCGCCCATGCACATAACGGATGAAATCCAATAGCGAATCGCTCTTGGTCAGCGTTCCGTCGAAATCATATACCACTACTTCTTTCATAGCCATTGCAACAGTCGTTTCACAAATTGATGGAGCAACCACGCCAAGGGGATGGTCAGCACGATGGTCAACAGCGACGTGGGCCAGTAACCCAGATGGTAGGGACTGAGCCAAGCCATCACAAAGTGGTTGTGGATGAGATATGCCTCCAGACTCAATCCGCCGAAGAAAGCCCAGAAACGGTTGACGCGTTGGGGCAGTCGGCGAAATATTCTATTGAGCAACAGAATGGCTGTCAGCGTCAAAGGGATATAAATCATGCGCTCTACGAAAAGTGGGAAACGCCCGTGAGATACCTGTTCGAGATAGATGCACGATGCGAAACATGCCACAAAGGTGATCAGGGCAAGCCATACGGCAGCACCGTCGATGCGCACTTCACGACGTACCATTTCACCGAAATTGATGCCAAGGAAGAAGATGGGCACGCGGCTCCAGAAGATTTCCAGATGTCCCACAGCATGGTGGACGGGTATGATCCACTGCACCATGACACACCACAACACCATCAATACCACCGACCAACGATAGATGGGGTGCTTGGTGATGAGTTTCATATAAGGTGGTGCCCAGAGATAAAGCATCATGATGGCGGGAATATACCAAAAAGTCAGCTCGTCGTGAAGCCAGAAATTCCAGTTGATGGTGATATTGCCTATCAGATCGATGATACTCCCGGTTTGCGGATTGAAGCGTGGAATATAGTAGAGCGATGCCATGATGAGCCACGCAGGCAAGATGCGCAACAGGCGACGACGATAGAAACTCCAGGTGGAAGGTTGCTTCACCCAGGAGAACCAAAGGCCTATGCCACTAAGAAAGAGAAATATATCGACGCCGATATTGCCACAGCGACGGAGGCCAAAAAACAAATCGGTGCGAGGTAATCCCACATGGAAAAGGATGATGAAGAGCATGGCGGCTCCCATCAGTTCGCCTCGGAAACGGCTGATATTTGCCAGTTCGATGTCCTTGGTACGCATACTATTTATCGCTTTGGGGTTGTGGTATCTGGTCTATCAATAGTCGCACCGCCCACGAAGCACCGATGACCACTACGACATAGAGCATCAGTCCGTCGTAAAGGTCGCCTCGCCATGCCACGGTGATAAAGAGTTTGCGGATGATGGGGTGTGCCACAAACATGGCGGCTGACAGACCACCAAACCATGCCAACACATGGCCTGCACCTGCAGGTATGCTCTTGACAAATGCCACACTACCCACAATGGCAATAACAGGAACCCACAGCCATGTCTGGAAGGTGTAGCTCATGACAAAAAGCAATATCAGCGACACCAGCAATATCACACTCCAGACACCGCGTCCCCATAGGGGCATCGCCTTGCGCCACTGCTCATAGCGTGCCCAGAGGATGCCCATGCCGAAGGGCACCATGCCGCCAATGAAGTTATAGCGCAGTCGATTGAGGGTCTCGCCCTCTGGGTCGCATACCATTTGAAGTATCCAGCAGACTGCCATCAGCGCTACGGTCCATCCGTAATGGCGGCGATAGAGCAGGAAACGATAGACGATATAGAGTTCTATCATCAGTCCGAAGAACCAATAGATGCCAGGCCAGATGATTTTATCGGGTGTGGGCAACACATTGATATACATCACCAACTGTGCCACTACATGATTCCAATGGAAGTGGAAACGTCCCGGAGTGACGGCATCGACCATGAGAAAGATGGTGAAACCCACGATGAGCATGCGCAAGAGTTTGAGATAATGGTAGCGCACAAACGACAAGCGGCGATCCAATGAATCGGCAGGGGCACTGCCACGCTCGTATTTCATCACCAGTCCGAAACCGCTGAGAAAGAGGAATACGGGTACACCGTAATGGCCAAAATACGAGAGCAGATGGGCAGGAAGCAGACTGTCGGGACTGGACAGCGCTTGCATCAGGCGGTCATTATTAGAGGTGAAAAACTGATACTCATTCTCCTTGACTATCGATCCCACGAAGTGACAATAGTTATGGAGCACGATGGCGATGATGGCAAGACCGCGCAAGGCGGCGCATTCGGTGCGCGTAAGGAGCGTAGGAGTGGTTTTCATCAGCGTGATGTCTTGTTCAGATGGTTATAATCGGTGGTCATCTTCAGCACTCGTGGCCGTTGGGTGTTATACTCGGCATTGAGCACATCATAGTCTTTACGATAGTAATTGGAGTGGATGCCACCAAGGAAAAGCAACGTATGGGGCAGCGCATCGGTCATCAGCGGACGGTGGCGATACTCCTGTATGGCTTTCCATCCGTAGGGATGGGTCATGCGGTATTCATCGGAAGCCCATATCCAGAAAGGTATCTCAAATTCCTCGCGTGCCAACCGATAGTCGATATCGGCAGAATGCATGCGACCATAGAAGGGAAGACTGCCGTTGAAGCACTCCTCACCATGGTCGGGCACATAGATGACGATGGCATTTTCGTTTTCAAAGCGACGGATAATCTGATCGACCACAGAGTCGTTGTAGAGCACAGCATTATCATAGTCGGCATTGATCTGCTGACGTTGTGGCGACAAGTCTGTGCGGTTATAGTCGGCAGGAGTAAACTTCCGACGGGTTTTCATCGGGAAGCGCGCACGGTAATCGACGTGCTGGCCCATGAGATGGAAGATGGTGAGCTGGTGGGGATAGCGTTTCTTTGCCACCATGCGGTCGTAGTCTTCAAGCAATCCTTCGTCGTAGCGATGGAGTTTGGAGTTGCGCTCGTCGAAGAGTGCACGGCTCAGCGTGGGATTGTTTAAGAAGAAGCCGCCACTGAAGTCATATACTTCTTCACCCGATTTGGGTAGGAATTGATTGGTAAGGAACTTCACGTGATAGCCAGCTTTGCGGAAAACCTGCGGAAAAAGTGGACTGTCGCACCACTCTCCATCGTCGCCAATACAGTGAAGTGAGAACATGTGCTTGAAAACAAAGCTTGTCAAGTTCCATGGAGCTACCACATCGGTGAACGCCACAAGGGTGCTATCCTGCATGCGCTGTAGCTGTCGGGGGGTAGTGGGCCGCTGATAGCCATAGAGTTGAGAGCGATGACGGTTGTAACTCTCGCCGATGATGAGTACGATCTGCGGACTACGGAAGTCGCAACTCTCTACGCTGACATGCTCGGAAGTGGCAAGAAGACGATCCACCTGCTTCGCTGCCAATCGGTTGGCATAGAGACTAAACATCAAACGGTAGATGGGGAGATAGAGATTGGCACACCCCTTTTGGGTCAGTTCGTGTTCCACCTCTCCCAGATTGTGCTTGCTCATCAGGCGTACCGTGGCACACTTATTGTCCCAACAACGGGAACCACAATGGATGAAAAAGGCAAAGGCAGCGATTCCTGCCAGTGCACTGAGCGTCCATACCACCGGGGGAGCGAGTCGTGGACCAACCATTTTATTGCTCCGCAACTGTTGTGCCACCATATTCCATGCCAGATGGAGCAGCGCGATAAGCAGTATGAGTCCTGTTTTAGAGGTGATGAGATCCCATCCGACATAAGATTGCAGAAACTCGCCGGCTTCACGTCCGGTGGTTTCGAAGAAGAGCATCAGCATAGTGGGGGTCAAAGTGGATTCGAAATGCACATAGCAGAACATGTCGATGAGTGCCACCGCATAGAATATGAAAGCCAGAACGGCACGGATGACACGGCGCACTTTACGCGGGATTACCGCCAGGATGGCACACAACAGATAGAGATCGAAAAACAATTCGACAGCCGACAGCTCGTAGGGAACGGCACCGCGCAGGTGCAGTCGTATCTCTGTCTGTGTGCAGCAATATCCTAATGCATACATGAAGACAAAGAAGGAGGCATTGGATCGGATAGGCCTCCAAAGCATGCTGATGATTCGCAACAATTTCTCCATGATGATAATTTACTTATTTTTAGTTATCGTTTATTGATGATAGAATCGTTCTACGTCGGCAATAATACTATCGGGCACCATTCCAATGATGCTTTCGCCTCGTTGTATGCGGGCTCTGATGGCGGTGCTCGACACGTCAAGGAGCGGTGCATTTACCACGGTGAGGTGACAACAGGCATGGTCATCGTCGGCAGGAACCATCGTACTTCCGGGGCGTGGATAAACGATGATGGGGTATTTCCTACGGATGTCGTCAGCGCGATACCAGCGATTGAAGAGATCCCAATTATCGCCTCCGATGATGAGCGAAAACGCATGGCCGGGAAAATCGGCGGTCAATGCCTCAAGAAGATTCCAAGTATAGGACGGTCGTGGCATGTGCATTTCGTAGTCGCTGACGTTGATATGAGGGTGACCCTGAAGGGCTTTCTCAGCCAATGCCAGTCGCTTCTGGTCATCAAGCAAGTCGTTTTGCTGCTTCAGGGGATTGTGGGGTGACACCATCAGCCATATCTCATCGAGGCTGGTGTGGCGGAGAATCTCTTCCGCGAGTGCCACATGTCCACAGTGGATAGGGTTGAACGACCCTCCAAAGATGCCGATATGCTTCATCCGAGGAAGTCTTTGAGCAGTCGGAGTGCCTCTTGTTTGGCTGTTTCGAGGTCGTCGTTGACCACGATATGGTCAAATTTCGGGGCGAAGGTCAATTCGTATTCTGCCTTATCCAAACGCTGTTGGATGGCTTCGGGAGTATCGGTGGCGCGTCCTTCAAGGCGGCGGCGCAGTTCTTCTACCGATGGGGGTTGGATGAAAAGGCTCATGGCTTCATCGCCATAATACTTCTTGATGTTTACTCCACCCTTCACATCGACGTCGAAGACGACATTCTGGCCTGCTTCACGCTGGCGTTCCACCTGTGCTTTGAGTGTTCCATAGAAGCGGTCGGTATAGACCTCTTCATATTCAAGAAACTCGCCATTGGCTATTTTCTGACGGAATTCGTCGGGTTGCAGAAAGAAATAATCCACTCCATCCTGCTCTGTTCCGCGTGGTTGGCGACTGGTGCAGGATACGGAGAAATAGAGCTTCAGCTCTGGATGTTGCTCCATCAGCCAACGCACGATAGTCGATTTGCCGCTGCCGGATGGGGCTGAAACGATGATGAGCTTTCCTTTCATAGGCGATTTAGAGTGCGTTGAGCACTTGTTCTTTGATTTGTTCCAATTCGTCTTTCATCTTCACCACAATGTTCTGCATCTCTGCCTGATTGCTTTTCGAACCGGTGGTATTGATTTCGCGACCCATCTCTTGGGCGATAAAGCCGAGCTTTTTACCCTGTCCGGCATGGTCTGCCATGGTTTCGCGGAAATATTTCAGATGGTTTGCCAAGCGCTGTTTCTCTTCGCTGATATCCAGTTTCTCGATATAGTAGATGAGTTCTTGTTCCAAACGGTTCTTGTCGTATTCGGCAGAAGGTATCTGTTTGAGTCCATCTACAATGCGAGTACGAATCTTCTCCACACGACTTTTCTCGTAGGGTTCGATGCTTTGGAGCAGTGCTTCGATATTGTCGATCTTCTCAGCAAACTTCTTTTGCAGAGCTGCACCTTCCTGAATACGGAAGTCAACAAGGTTTTTGATGGCCTGCTCGACTGCTTGTCGTGCCACTTCCCACTCTTCATCGGTCAGTGTTTCCACTTCTGTCTTTGCCATAACATCGGGCATGCGGGTCAGTGTCTGCAACCAATCCACCTGCTGTCCGATAGCATTAGCCTCAACAAAAGAGCGCAACTGATCGTAATAGTTCTGCATCAATGCGGTGTTGATGGTAGTGGCATCAACTGTGACATCCTTTTCTACCCAGAGTGACATTTCCACTTTTCCGCGCAGCAAATGCTTTGCTATGAGTTGGCGCACCTCCATTTCTTTCTCACGATAGAGTGGTGCTATACGAGTGGTTAGGTCAAGTTGCTTGGAATTGAGCGACTTGATTTCCACATTAATCTTCTTTTCTTTGAATGCTACTACGGCTTTACCGTAGCCTGTCATTGACTGTATCATGCTGTCGTTATCGTTTTTTCGAGCAATTGTTATCTGTTGCTACACTCTTGTTTACCTAATATTATTCTTATAGTACAAATCTCTTTCTCTATAATATTAGGTGCAAAGGTAGTGCAAACCGAGCGAAATGCAAAAGAAAAACTCGTTTTTCTTTTCATTTCCGAGGTGCAGCCTACCTTGGACCGCAGGTCAAAGGTACGATTAAGTGAGCGAAATACAAAAGAATTTATTATTTTCTTTGGATTTCAGAGGTTCCAACAAAGTATGCACATCGTAAAATGAGGATAGACTGCTGAATACTACAGATGACAAAGTTACTTTTTCAGCACTTTTATTATTCTCTTTAGGTGCAGCAACCATTTCGGGGACGTCGGTTGCATCACCAACAGCTTCTTCATTTGCTGTTGTTGCTTGCTGTTGAGGGGTTTCCTGTATTGTATTCGATGCACGATCGCTCTCGCTCTTCTTAACCTCTATGACTGCTTCACGCTGTGCTGGCTCAGTTTTCTTTGCAGGTTCTTGTTTCAACAATTTGCAGCAATACTCAGCAACATAAGCTGTTTTTCCATGATATTCGAAACGAATCATATCGCCATCCATACCCGTTTCGGTGATTTCATAGCCTCGATGTATCATACCGAGTTTATTCAGGTATTGGGGAGAATCCCACACTGTAAGGTCTTCGTCGGTTACAACCCAACGGCGTTGCGCATCAATACAGACTACTGAGATGCAAGACAAAAGGATAAATAGAATTGTGCGTTTCAACATAAAGATATTTATTGTTTGGGGATTATATAATCAACAAATATCATATCCATATTAGTATTCGGTCTTATCTGTCTTCTCGCTCCACATCTCAAAGGCTCGTTTAGCCTCGTGTTGCATCACTATTTCACTGGGTTTCTTACGATATTCAGGCTTCAGTTCGAGTTCTTGGTAGATGAAATCGTCGTCGAAACCAATGTCGGCAGCATCTTTTCTGTCATTCGCATAATAGATTTTGTCGAGGTGTGCCCAATAGATAGCACCCAAACACATAGGGCATGGCTCGCATGAGGTATAGATTTCGCACCCTGCCAAATCGTATGTTCCCAACACTTTTGTTGCTTTACGAATAGCACTAACCTCTGCGTGTGCAGTCGGGTCAAGGTCTATTGTGACGCAATTGGATGCTTCTGCCACAATCGCTCCATCTTTCACAATGACAGCACCAAATGGTCCACCACCATTCTTCACACTATTTTCCGATAGTTCAATGGCTCTTGCCATAAAGTCGTTCTTATTCATATTCTATTTCTTTCTTTTTTGCCACAAAGATAGTGCAAACCGAGAGAAATACAAAGAGAAACGTAGTTTTTCTTTTATTTCCGAGGTGCAGCCTATCGAAGAGGCATTGCCTCAAAGATACGATTTAGTGAGAGAAGAACAAAGAAAAACTCAGTTTTTTATTTGTTCTTCCGAACGTGAGTAGCGAAGAGTCGTAGTCTCAAAGATAGTGCAAACCGAGAGAAATACAAAGAGAAACGTAGTTTTTCTTTTATTTCCGAGGTGCAGCCTATCGAAGAGGCATTGCCTCAAAGATAGTGCAAACCACCTTCTGCCTCCACGCCCATAGACGATTTTTCTCTAAAAAATAGAATGGAATTATAGAAAAACTTGTAATTTTGTAGCAAAATTAGAAGATATGAAAGTTCTGATAGTCAACACAAGCGAACGAACAGGTGGTGCAGCAGTGGCAGCTAAGCGTCTATTGGAGGCTCTAAACGGCAATGGTGTGAAAGCAAAAATGCTGGTAGGCACTAAAGAAAGTGATCATATCAGCGTAGCACAAATACCTCATCAAAAACGGCTACACTGGAATTTTCTATGGGAACGCCTGTGCATTTGGGTGCGCCTACGCTTTCAGCGCCGCCATCTCTTTGAAGTGGATATGGCAAATGCTGGTTGCGACATCACCAAACTGCCCGAATTTCGAGAAGCTGACATCATTCATCTCCACTGGATCAACCAAGGCACGCTATCGCTCAACGGCATCCGACGCATCCTGGAGAGTGGCAAACCGGTGGTGTGGACCATGCACGATATATGGCCTGCAACAGCTATCTGCCATCTTACACTCGGATGTGAACGGTTCAAAACCGCTTGTCAATACTGTCGGCTACTGCCCGGTGGCGGTTCTGCCAACGACCTATCATCGTTGATATGGCGTCGCAAACAACACATGCTCGAGGGACGACACATCAGTTTCGTTGCTTGTAGCCAGTGGTTGGCAGGTGAGGCTCGACAGAGCGCACTGCTGAAAGGACAGACTGTCAGCGCTATCCCCAACCCTATCAGCACGTATATTTATCGACCTGGAGACAAAACGGTTGCACGCCAACGCCTATCGTTGCCTATCGATGACCGTATCATTCTATTTGTATCACAGCGCGCTACCAATCCCAACAAAGGTATGCAGTATCTGACGGAAGCCTGCCAACTATTAGCAAAGCGCTACCCCGACATGGTGGAACATACCGCAGTGGCTATCCTCGGCGGTCATGCCGAAGATGTAGTGGCGCAGTTGCCGTTCCGTTCCTACCCACTGGGCTATATCAGCAACGAGCAACGCATCGTCAGTGTCTATCAGGCTGCCGACGTCTTTGTATTGCCTTCACTCTCGGAGAATCTTCCCAACACTATCATGGAGGCTATGGCATGTGGGTTGCCCAGCGTAGGATTCCGCATCGGAGGTATTCCCGAAGAGATTGACCATCAGCAGAATGGCTATGTAGCAGACTATTGCAGTGGTGAAGACCTTGCCAATGGCATTCGCTGGGCACTATCGGAAGCCGATCCGACTGCCGTTGGCAAAGCGTGTCTCGACAAGGTGACACGCTGCTATTCACACCAGCGTGTGGCACGACAGTATATTCAGGTTTATGAAAATGCTATGCGTCCGACCACAGCCAAACAATAATTTCCACTATTATTCATGCAACAGACCATTACCATCAGCGTCATCACCATCACCTACAACGCCGCTACGGTGTTGCAACGCACCCTCGACAGTGTGGCGCATCAGACATATCAGCATATCGAGCACCTTATTATAGATGGTGCATCGAAAGACGATACACTCGCCATAGCGCATCGCTATGCCGAGGGCAAGAATTATCCCGTAGTCATCCTGTCGGAACCCGACAAGGGTATCTATGACGCCATGAACAAAGGAATGGCGAAGGCAACGGGCGATTATCTGGTATTTCTCAATGCTGGCGACGTGTTTCATGCCGACGACACCCTACAGACTGTTTGTCAGACGATAGACCTACAGACAGCCGGCAACACCTCTGCCCCACTGCCTGCAGTGGTCTATGGAGATACAGCAATAGTGGATGAGCAAGGCCATTTCCTACGATTACGAAGACTTCGCCCACCCCACCAACTCTCTTGGCGATCGTTCCGATGGGGCATGTTGGTATGTCACCAGTCGTTTTATGCCCGCACGGATGTGGCGCAACAGCATCATTACAATCTGCAGTACCGCCACTCTGCCGATGTAGATTGGTGTATCCGACTGATGAAAGATGCGGAGAAGCGACATCTACCTATTGTCAACAGCCATCAAATTCTATCCGACTTTATGGATGGCGGCAATACCACACAACATCACCGTGCCTCGCTCCGTGAGCGTTTCACAGTCATGCGCAACCATTATGGATTTGTTTCCACACTGCTGTGCCATCTTTGGTTTGTAATAAGAGCAGTGATAAAGAAATAAAAAGATCTGCCTACAGATAGTTGAAAGGGATTGCCAAAACAATCGCCACTACTTTTCTATCAGCGCCACGGCATAAGCAGAGATACCCTCCTCACGACCAGTAAATCCTAAACGCTCGGTAGTGGTGGCCTTGATAGAAATATTATCGGGATCGGTACCGATAACATCTGCCATACATTGTTGCATGGCAGGAATATGCGGATTCATCTTCGGACGCTGGGCACAGATAGTGGCATCGATGTTTACCAACCGATACCCTTTGGTGGCAATCAGTTCAATAGTCTTGCGGAGGATAATCTTGCTATCCATTCCCTCAGTTTCGCTGCTGGTATCTGGAAAATGGAAACCGATGTCGCGCATATTGGCTGCACCCAATATGGCATCGCAGATGGCATGTATCAGCACATCAGCATCGCTATGTCCCAACAGTCCCATGGTGTGTTCTATCTTGATGCCGCCCATCCAAAGGTCGCGTCCGCTGACCAACTGATGGACATCATATCCCATTCCTACTCGTATCATAGTTGTTTGTCTGTATTATATTTGGTGTAGATTTATCGTTTGAAGAGGTCCTTGATACCGTCCATATCAAATGCCAGTGTGAAGCGCAAGGTCTGGTCGAGCGGATTGCTTTTGGCTGTGGCAATGACATATCCCACATCGAGCGAAAAGACATTCATGCGAAAACCGCCTCCCACAGTGAAATATTTCAAGTTGCCTTTGTTCTCACTCTGATGGTGATAGCCTGCACGCAGTGTGAACTGATCATGGTAAACATACTCAGCACCGACACTCCACTGTATCTCTTGCAACTCCTCTTTCAGTCCGCCAGGTGCATCATGGAAGCTCTTGAAGATGCCGGAAATGGCACTCACATTGTTGTATTCATCGATGACACGCTGTTCATACTCCTCTTTGCTCTCGCCTTCGTTTTGTTTGGGCACCGTCGGTACCAATAGTTTATTGGCATCGGCAGCTATGGTAAAGCGGTTATACTCATCGACAGGCACCATCAGCGAAGCGCCCAGACGCATATTGGCAGGTAGGAAGTTGGATCGCTCATCGCCGAAATAGGTAATCTTACTACCGATATTGGAGATGTTCAGACCCAGTCCCAACTGACATTCGCGCTGTCCGATATTGATGTAGTTGTTATAGTAGCATGCCAAATCGGCTGCCACTGCCGATGCTGGCGAAGCGTCTTCGCTATAGTCGTAACGCAGATCACTATAGAGCCAACGTATGGCGGCAGCAATAGAAAAGCGTTCGCTGAGCATGAGCGAATATGCCACATCGAGCGACATCTCATAGGGTTTCACCGTCATGGCATCGTCACCACTGCCGGTATAAACTTCACCCAAGGAGAAATAGCGCAACGAACCAGATATAGCGGAATAGTCGCCGATGCGATAGTAACCTGACAGATATGCCAAATCGATATCGTTGACCAACTGTCGGAGCCATGGCGTATAGTTGAGCGCTATGCCTGCCCTACTGATACAGAAGGGATATTTAGCGGGGTTCCAGTATTGTGAATTGACATCAGGATCGGTGGCAGCACCCACATCGCCCATACCTGCCGCACGTGCATCGGGTGCAATGGTCTGTGATATGACGGCATGGTCAATGGGGTTGAACTGACTTTTTCCGTCTTGCGCCCAACCGTTTGCTGCCGTTGCCATCAACATGGCTATAAGGAGAATCTTTACTTTGTTCATCATCAATATAACGTAGCCATGCATTATTTATTGCTCAACACTATCAGTTTCTTGGTTTTCGACACCTGTTGTCCTCCCGTACTACCCAAGCGCACCCGATAGAGATAGACTCCGGTAGAGAGACGATGCCCGTTACTGGCAGACAAATCCCAGTCGATGGTAAGACTTCGGTCTGATGGTGTTGCCTGTTGGCGATGCTGCCAAAGCATGCGCCCTGCCATGTCAAATACCTCAATACTGATGTCGAGCGCTGTACCCACACGGTCGTGAATGATACGGAAACCGGTAGTGGTAGTGGCAGGATTGCGTGTGGTTTCCACTTCGAACACTCCAGGAGCAAGGCCTTCTACCACACGGAAGTTGAGTTCGCAGGTGGTGACATTGTTTTGCATATCCCAAGCGCGGAACATCAAATGGTGGTCGCCCGCTGTCAACTGGGGAATGCTAAAGCCTACCGTGCCACGGGTGTGGCTACCGAAATCATAAGCGAAATAATCGTTGAGGTTGTAAGTCTGTGTGGTTTGTCCGTCAATCACCAAGGTCAGGTTGTGGCCCAAACCATTGCCTGCGGCATTGATACCGCTGGCATCTTCCAGTTCGGCTATGAAATAAGGAGTGGGATTGACGCGCCCTCCATCCACAAAGTCGCTACTATTGAGATAGCAATATACTTCGGGACCCTCGTTATCATCGGTATTGGCATCGGTTCCGCCCAGAGTAAAACGGGTGCAATGTCCATTGGCAGTCTGTGTGCGGTCGGTATTCACCGCATAGACATGCAGGAGTCCTATGGCATCGGAATAGCTGATGTCACGTGGCACGGTGAAGGAAAACGAGAACACACCCTGCCGGATGCTATCACTTCCAGTAAACAAAGTATGGGTGTGGTCGGTATATACAAAGGCTTTCTGTGCCTGTGACGAATCGTTTCGTCGGCACACCACCGTCTCTGCAGCATCACATACCGTGGCGGTGATCTGTCCATTGAAAGCAGGATCAGCCCCCTCCCCCTGCTGCACATGACCACAAACCTTGACTGGAGTACCGGCAGAGAGTGATATCGGACGGTCGGTATCTGTCAAAGCCACACCGTTGATGCTATCGATAAGCACCTTTCTGACGGGGAGCGACAAGCGCAAAGCAGGATCGCCAAGTAGGAGAAACTGTAGTTTGTTGGCGGTAAGGTCGCCTCCGGTAGTTATCAATTCGTTCTTTGCTCGGCGCACAGCCTCACCAATAGGCATGGGGCGCCCATCGGAAATATTGAGCAAATGACGCATGAAGGTCTGGTTCATCAGGCGGTTATACGACTGGAAGACGGTGCGCGTAGTACCGTAAAAGGCAATGGCGCCACCATGGGGATTAAGCAGTGCGGTCTCACCGATATTCTCTGTCTGTCCGTCGAAGGGCATAATATCACACGTGGCAGCAACCCAAAGGGGCAGATGACTGGAAACGGCATTGGCGAAATCGGTAACATCCACCACCTTCTCATGGGATAGGCTTGTTGCAGCGCCATGACCGGAATAGTTCATGACGAGTGCTCCGGTATTCATCAGTTGACGTATCTGCCGTGTCACATCGGGATAACTGTTAGATGTGGCAGACGATGTGCGCTGATAGGCATCCCAAAGAATGCGCCTCACTTGGACAGAAGGCTGTTGGTGTTCGACTTGTTTCGCCACATCATCGGCATCTTCCATGTGCTGGTTTTCGTTGCCGTCGTCGCCCATCACGACAATAAGATTCTGCCAACTGCCCACATCGCGATTGTCTGCATAGGCAATAATCTTATCCACTACCGCCTCCGCCTGACTCACAGTACGCACGGGCAGGCGGCCTACAGCCACATCACTCTTGTCGCTACCCAAGAGATTAGCACCTTCGCCATCGTCAAGGAGCGTAAAATAGTCGTCGCAGACATAGCTGCCGGTACGGCTATAGGAGTTATCGCTCTCATAACAGAGTAGGAACTGGTCAGGCCGATACCCTCGCCAAGTGGTGGTAAGCATGCGATTATCCCATGCTCCATCCCCCATCAGCAACAGAAAGCGCGGTTGGTCAGCCTCTGTTGTGGCGCGGTCGTAGAGCATTTTAAGATAGCGGCGGTAGGCATTGGCATCGGGTGTGCCACTACTAAACTCGTTGTAAAGTTGGTCGGCCGCAACGATGCGCACGCGAAGGGTATCGTGGGTTTCGTGCCAATCAGCCAAGCGTTGGGCTTGTTCCTGCATCTTACGGTCGGCAGGAATGATGATAATCATATCGGCAGGACCGTCGGCATGGAGGTTCTGATTATTGACCAGTCCCACAATGTCTGGTGCAGGAAATGTTGCGGAAGCGAGATTGGGTGTAGTCTCCGGTGTAGCATGATAGAGCGAGACATGATCGAGACGCACCACAGCCTGAGCATTGACGGGCGTGAGCGTCACTTTATTGTTGGCTGCAAGCAGTTCGGTCACGGGAAAAGTTGCCGTGGCAGTACGCATCTCATCGTATTCGCCACGCGATACCACCGCCAGTTGTCCCACGTTCTGCCCATTGACTCCCACCATCACAGCAGTGGCTTGGTCGGCAGAGAGCGTCACAGTCAGAGATCCGGTATCGTGGTCTTGTGCACCTTGCAGGGTGATACTGCGAGGATTGGCGGCTGTGATACGCGTGGCATCATAGAGATTTCTGCCACCTTGATACCATGCATAGTCATCAACCTCATAGAGCGTATGCGTGCGGTCGGCATGCGATTGCCAGTTGGTCAAAAAGGCTTCTGTATCGATTGTAAGTGGGTTGTCGCCCTCTGTCAAGAAATAACAACCGTAATTGGCATAGGGATTACGGATGCGCTGATGGTTGCTGTCCCACGTCACAGGGCCTGTTGCCATCAACAGGCAACGCCCATCGGAAAGGCGACAGGTTGCCACTTCATGCAAATCGTCGGTGGTTTGCAGATAGTCTGCCGTCAGCCATTCAGGCTGCAAGGCACCACCATAGCCATAGACTTTAACACGCGATGGATCTGCAAATCCTGCATTTCGCAGCAGTTTGTCGGTCAACTGATAGATGCCTGAGGCAGGCACGCTGATTTTCACCCATCGCCCTTCTGCCAATACC
Organism: Prevotella sp. P4-119; assembly: GCF_002251345.1. NCBI lineage: Bacteria > Pseudomonadati > Bacteroidota > Bacteroidia > Bacteroidales > Prevotellaceae > Prevotella > Prevotella sp. P4-119. Next base: position 20,817 of record NZ_NPJB01000023.1, read on the forward strand.
GAGTGGTCGGCATAGCGATTGACAGGTGCTGTGGCAGATTGTTGTGTGCGGTTGCGTGCTGGTTTGGCTTTGGCATCGATGCGAAGCACAAAGCTCACGAGTTTCTGGAGCTTACGTCCGCGCTTCACCAACGGTACGAAAGAAACTTCAAGGCTTCCTTTTTTACGTGCGACGCTGAGTTGTTGGGATATGCGTGGAATACGCGGCAACGATGCGTCTGTAATTTTCTGCAGGCGCTGCACATCGGCATTACCCATCGGGATGAATTCGGGATAGTCGAGACTTACTGTATATACGGAGTCGAGGTATGCGCCACAGAGTGGAATGGAATAGCTTACGCGTGGCAATACAGAGTCGATCCTGACCTCAGAAGCCGTCAGGTTGATGGTGCGTTGTGCGCGACAAGGTGTCAGCTGCACGAGCAACACGATAAGACTCAGCCATGCGTGTTTCATCTACTTACAGTTGAATTCCAATACTTTTCGTTCTTCTATCCATCCTTCCAAATGGTCGTCGATATGCACGGGTCCCACTCCAACAGGTGTACCCGTATAGAGCAGGTCACCAGTTTTCAGTGTGAAATATTGTGAGATATAGGCAATGAGTTCGTCAACACGATAGAGCATATCGCTTGAACAGCCTTCCTGCACCGTCTTGCCATTGATGTCGAGATGGAAATGGAGTGCCTGGATGTCGCGAAACTTCTCCACATCGACCCAGTCGCCAATAACCGCCGAGCCGTCGAAGCCCTTACAGAGTTCCCAGGGCAATCCTTTCTCGCGTGCTTCGCGCTGCAGATCACGGGCTGTAAAATCGATTCCCACGGTCACGGCATCATAGTATCTGTGGGCAAAGCGTTCTGGAATACTCTTTCCCAATCGGCAGATGCGCACCACCAATTCTGTTTCATAGTCCACCTGACTGCTCCAGTCAGGAATAAAGAAAGGCTTGTGGTCTTTCAACAAAGCCGAATCAGCCTTGGTAAATATCACAGGCTTTTCTGGTTTATATGCCTTTCCGTCCAGTTCTTCGGTATGCTGGAGGTAGTTCATGCCAACGGCGAATATCTTCATAGTGTATGCTTATTATAGATAATGTATATGTTGATTGCTTATCGTTGCAAAATTAAATAAAAATATCGAGAACTAAGACATTTCCATCAAAAGTATGATGTTTTGTGGCAAATTGACCATCTGTAATTGCAGATTTGTAACATCGCGACTGTTATTTCTCTGACTTGTAACAGTATTGTTACACGACTTTATCAAGATGTTCAAACACTCGTAACGCGTTTGACACATCGTCCCACTACCTTTGCACTCGCATTTCACCCACCATGAATGGGTTTGAGATTCGGGTGCTTTAATAGCATATATCGGTATTTCGGAACACTACTTAGATGAGGATAAAATCAATTTTAAAAGAGAAATAAAATGAGAAACAATGTAATGAGAGCATGCGGCAATAGAGTTGCCATGATGCTGATGGCTGTCTGTCTGATGCTTGCCAACGTGCAGGCGCAAGCACAAAATGCCACAGAATGGGAGAAATTGAAAGGTGAAATCACACTTTATATGACCAACGACATGGGTCGGAATGGCTATTACGACCAAAAGCCGATTGCCGAACTGATGGGCGAAATGGCTGATGTGGTAGATCCGGAAGCAGTACTTGCCGTGGGCGATATCCATCATTTCAATGGAGTGGCATCATTGCAAGACCCACTTTGGATGACCAATTACGAGTTGATCTACTCCCATCCCGACCTCATGCTCGACTGGTTTCCTGTTTGCGGCAACCATGAATATCGGGGCAATACCGAGGCTTTCCTCAACTATGGCAAGGTGAGCCGCCGTTGGATGATGCCTGCCAAATACTACACAAAGGTGTTTTCACATAAGAATACCACCATACGCATCGTATTCCTCGACACCACACCCCTTATCGATTCTTATCGCAAGAATGCCGACACATACCCCGACGCCTGTAAGGAGGATATGCAAGCGCAACTCTCTTGGCTCGACGAAACGCTAAAGAATGCCCACGAAGACTGGGTCGTCGTGGTGGGTCACCACCCCATCTACGCCGAGACAGGCAAGAAGGAAACCGAACGTCTTGATATGCAGAAGCGCCTGTTGCCTGTACTCCATAAATATAATAATGTGGCAATTTACGCCTGCGGACACATCCATAATTTCCAGCATATCGAGAAGAAAGGAGATGCTATCGACTATGTGGTCAACTCATCGTCATCGTTGGCACGCCCTGTAAAACCTATCGACGGCACCGTATTTTGCAGTTCTGCCGATGGTTTTTCTGTCATCACAGCCGACAAGAATCAGCTCCGCATGTCGATGATTGACAAAGAGGGCAAAGTGATTCACACGATAGAAAAAAGCAAATAAAAGGAAGCAGAGAGAAGTATTCTACTGAGACATATATTGAGATGAAAAGATTTTTAATCAGTGCGGCATTGCTTGCCGCCGTGACAGCTACTATCCAAGCCCATACGCTGGATGGATCTGTCAAGGACAACAAAACGGGCGAACCGCTCATCGGAACTGTGATCCGAGTGAAAGAGTTGCCTGAAGTGACCACCACTACAGGCCTCGACGGAACTTTCACCCTGCATGAATTGCCCAACAAGGGAAAGTTCACCCTTATCGTTTCCTACATTGCCTACAAGACTCAGGAGATTGTGGTGGATGTTGCCAAGAAAGACAAACTCGACATTCCGATGACTGAAGATCAGAAGGAACTTGGCGAAGTGGTGGTGACGGGCCATCGCGAATATCGCTCCGACCGTAGTGCCGTAGAAACCGTAAAGGCGGCTGGCAATGTGCTCAACGTGATTAGCCAGCAGAGCATCCAACTGTCTCCCGACGTCAATGTGGCCAGTGTGCTTCAGCGCGTATCGGGTGTCACGATGGAGCGCGATGCGTCGGGTGAGGCTTCTTATGCCATTCTCCGTGGCATGGACAAGCGCTACAATTACACACTTGTGAACGGGGTGAAGATTCCAAGTCCCGATGACAAGAACCGCTACATCCCGTTGAACATCTTCCCAAGCGACCTGATGGATCGCCTCGTAGTATCGAAGTCGTTGACTGCCGACATGGAAGGTGATGCTGCCGGTGGAGTGGTCGATATGGTCATGAAGGACGCTCCTTCACGTTTTCAGCTCCAAGCCAATGCTGCCATTGGAGCGAGCGATTACTTCTGGAAAGACGGCAGAGACTATCTCACAAGCAACCGTTCTGACTATACCCACAAGTCGCCTTACGAGGCTTTCGGTTCGGAATACAAGGCAAGCATGAGCGACTTTAAGAATGGTCCGATGCAACTAAAGAGTCACTCCGCTCCAAGTCCCAACTTCATTGGTGGCATCAGCATAGGCAATCGCTTCTGGAAAGACCGCTTGGGCGTGATAGTTGCAGGTAGCATACAAAACACCTTCCGGGGGACTGAGCGCACTTATAATTCTGTAAAGATGGCTTCGGGCGAACAGGCCATGTATATTTCCAAGCTGCAACACCGCTACTACAGCATCCACGATTTGAATACGGGTGTTCATGCCAAACTGGACCTGACTTTGCCTGGTCACAAGTTGGAATGGTATAATATGTATGTGCATACCAACTCCAAAGGTATCAGATACAGCAATGGCATCGGTACTGAATATATCGGCGAAAACAGTTATACGCAAGATGACGAGATGCGATCTACCTCAACCACGCAAAGCATTTTTGCCACCAATCTGAAGGGCACTCACCATCTCACCAAGGATTTCACCATCGACTGGGCGGGAATTTTTTCTCAAGCCAAAGAGGAGGATCCCGATAGAACCTACGCCACACTGAGCAACACGGTGACTACCGACAACACAGAGGGGAATGCCGTTTCCGGCTCGATCTGGTCGCCCAACAAGACCATTAGCAAGACGTATCCAAAAAATGCGGAACGCCGATTCCAACACAACAGAGATACCGATTGGGCTGGATACATCAACCTCACTTACAACACCCGTTTCGGAAACGATATGGAAGCTATTTGGAAAACTGGTGGGCAGTATCGTCGCAAGGAACGCAGCAACAGATACTATTCCTACATCTTCAATCCTGCCGATACCGAACTGACGTTGGATGACAATACTCTGGAGCAGTTTGGCCATATCGAATGGACATGCAGAACTCCATACTCGCAAGCCTCACAACTCAACTACGACTCTAAGGAACACATCGGTGGAGCCTATGCCATGGTGACCATGAAGAGTCAATTGGGCGAGGTGAATGTTGGTTTCCGCGCAGAACACACCAACCAGATATACACCATGCTGCAACACTTCCGCAACATGGGACAGGTGGGAGAACAGAGCTACTGGGACTATCTGCCCTCTGCCAATATCAAGTGGACACCTACACAAAAGATGAATGTGCGTCTATCCTACTATCGTTCCATCAACCGACCTGGATTCTACGAGATTGTGCCTTATCAGATTCAGGGCGAGGAATATCAGGAGAAGGGTAATCCTAATCTGAAGCGAGCACGCATCGACAATATCGACTTGCGATGGGAGTGGTTTCCGTCAAAGAATGAGCAGATACTGGCTGGTGTATTCTATAAATACCTGAAGGATCCTATCGAACAGGTGTTTGTCACTTCCGACGGTAAGATTGGTGCGGGAACCGATGCCTACTATATGCCCGACAATTTGGGAAATGCCAAAAACATGGGTTTCGAAATCGACGTCATCAAGTATATCCGCCACTTTGGTATAAAGGCAAACTACACCTATACCTATTCGAGAATCACCACATCAAAGCGTGAATATCAAGAAGGCAGCGCGGAATATAAGACGGGAGTGACCCAGACCCGACCTCTGGTAAATCAGGCTCCACACACCGCCAACCTCTCTCTGCTGTATAAGGATACCGAACACGGATGGAATGGACAACTCGCGGCTTCGTTCACTGGCACCAAACTGGCATTGGTATCACCTTTCAAAGATGCCGACCAATGGGACAAAGCCATGTTTGGACTCGATCTTAGCGCCGAAAAACAATTCAAGAACGGATTCTCTATCTTCTTCAAAGCCAACAATCTGCTCGATGCCAAACGAGAGAGATACCTCAAGACGGTGAACCCTGCCAACCTTGAATATGAGGGACAGCAGAGTGATAAGACCATCGTAGGTACGTATAAATACGGCAGAACATTCCTTTTGGGAGTAAGATATAAACTATAAAAAACAAGAACAAATATGAAACAGATAAATACTTTCGCCTGCATGTTGATCATGGCAACGACAGTGTTCTCAACAGCATGCGAGAACGACAATATCAATCCATACGATTACGTAAACAACAACAATCAGGATAACAATAACCAAGGTTCTACCGATGCCATCAAAACATCGTTTGCCGAATACCCCATAGGGTCGCTGGTATGGACCAAAGACACTACGCTGACCGAGAGCATAGAAATTCCGGAAGGCACTTCGCTCTACATCGAACCGGGTGTGACTGTCACTTGCAAGGCTGAAGTGCAAGTGCCCATCGAAATCGTGGTATTGGGCAACCTCTACTGTATGGGTACTGCCGAGAAGCCCGTTGTGTTTACTTCAGACGACAAGAAACCTGAGGCATGGGGTGGTATCATCTGCGGATACAATTCGGAAGAAGTGGTGCTCAACCATGTAGAGATAGCCTACGCAGGAGCAACACCTACAGAAAACTCCATCTCGTTTCAAAGAAAACTCTTCAAAACTACTATCGATGGCGGTGTGCCTGCCTTCCATTTTTGCAATGTAAACGGTAAGTTTGTGATTGCAAACAGTTTCTTCCACGATGCCTACAACGACCTAACCTACTTTACTGGCGGCAATGCCGTCATTGTCAACAGCATCTTTGCTGATTGCGGAAACAAGACCGATGGTGGCGAAGCTATCAACGTGAAGGCTGGATGCAAATTTGATGTGGCTAACAATATCATCTACAATGCCTGCACCAATGCTTTCAAACTCTCAAATGCGGGTAACAGCGAGGTGATTCCTCTCACCGAAATGACCGTATATAACAATACGGTTGTAGATTGTGGATGGCGTCGCGCCAAAAACAAAAAAGGCGGTTCGGTATGGGTCGAGAAGGCTGCAAAGCCCATTTTCGTCAACAATTTAATCTACGATTCACGCTTCGGACTGAAACAACCTAAGCAGGACGGTGCAGATATGGAGCACAGCCGACTCACTCCCAACTATTATTTCGCCTCAACAGAAACGGGTGTGAAACAAATGGAGAAAGGGGCTTCACTCGGCATTTGGTTTGATACCGACATCAAGAGCGGCGTTGCCGGACAACTCGACCCACTATTCAAAAATTTCAAACAAAGCAGTAACATGAATATCAATTGCGAATCAGATGATGTGGAAAAAGGTGCTCCACTCGCCTTCGACAAGACATGGAACTTCGACGTGAAAGCCGAAAGTCCTGCACGCTCTGGCGGTGTTACCGATTTTGCTCGCCTTTTCCCCAACGGCATTCCTTTCTTTGGCATGAAAAAGGTAGTTTTCTTGGATAACAACAACGATCAGAACTACTACTTCACAGCTCCACTGCCAAGCGCCAGATTCGGAGCAACGATGTAATATCGGTTCGTTGAATATCGTGCCACCCATAACTATATGTTCATCCATACACTTCTTCGTGTGGGTTGACATATAGATATGGGTGGATTTCATATGCATTATTCACGCACGAAAAATAACTACGACACAATCTATTCGTAGGTATATAGGAATCGCTATTCTCTTGTTTTTGGATAGCCCTAACGATAGTTTCCACACGAACTGGTATCAATGTAAATGCTACACTTGTTTTTTCAGAGTTTTTCAAACGCCTGACAAAAGTTTTGTCTAACGTTGGATAATGGTTGTGTCAAACGTTGGATAATAGTATTGTCAAACGTTGGATAATGGTTGTGTCAAACGTTGAAAAGAGTTATATCAAACGTTGGGTAAAAGTTATTTCAAACATTGCGAAAGAGTTGTGTCAAACGTTGGGTAAATGTAGTTTCCAACGATAGGCAATCGATTCAAACACGTCAGACTACCAGGGAAAGAAAAATATAGTTGGTGGTCGATCGGTGGTCGAAGGGTGGTCGATTCCACAACATTGAACACCATATAAGTCTTTACTACTCAGAAACATAACCGTCACGGGTGGTCGGTGGTCGAAAAAACAACACATCGCGCATGCGCATACGCGCGTGAACATCACGCGAAAGATGAGGGCAACAGGAATACTATGGCTATTATACCAAACCTTTCAAGAAATACCTGAGCATCAAGACTGCAAAAGGATTCTTTTAGAATATAGGTTTTCCCACATTGTCTTACTCCATTTAATACCAATGGCTTACGACGCTCTTGGTTCTTCCAATCTACAAGCTGAGTATATATCTTTCTTTTCATAGATTTACACTTTTAGACACATAACAATGGTAATATCTTACACTTTCTGACACATAAAATCATCACAAAGATACACTTTTTGACACATACATCCAAATAAACATAGCAAAACAATTGGGGTATTATGTTTTTTTTAAGCATAATATTTAAGCAAGCTTGCTATTCTGCATTCGGTTTGCACTATCTTTGGACTTGCAGCCCCAAGATACTCACGTTCGACAAAGCAGAAGAAAAAATGCTTTTTCTTTTGCTTTTCGCTCACTTAATCGTATCTCTGCAATCTCATTGCTTAGATAGGCTACACCTCGGAAGTACAAAGAAAAAAGTGTTTTTTCTTTGTACTTCTCTCGGTTTGCACTATCTTTGGACTTGCAGCCCCAAGATACTCACATTCGGCAAAGCAGAAGAAAAAATGCTTTTTCTTTTGCTTTTCGCTCACTTAATCGTATCTTTGAAGCTATGCTTCTTCGATAGGCTGCACCTCGGAAATAAAAGAAAAACTACGTTTCTCTTTGTATTTCTCTCGGTTTGCACTATCTTTGCACGGAAAATGGTTAGATACTGCATCATAACACTAATGGTCTGGCTATCACTTGCCAGCGGAAAGGCACAGACTACAGATGTGCGCTGCCTCGACTTTATGGGTGTGCCCATCGAGGGAGCGGTCGATTCGTTCCTTGTACGCATACAAGAGAAAAACTTCACACCATGGGGAGATTCGGGAGATGGCGAAGACTATTATTTCCGGGGAAACTTCTATGGCATACGTGCCAAACTGATGGTTAGTGCCGATAAAGACACCAAACGGGTTGAATCGATGTATTTCACCGTGGGACCCTATCGTACCAAAGAGATGATGAACCGCAATACGGCTTATTTCCTCCGCAAACTGTCGCAAGACTATGGCAACTATACCACACGAAACGGATCATACTATTTCTTCAACGACTATGGCAATGTGAAAGTGTCTATCACTAAAAACAACGATGGGGCTTCGGATATCAATATCTTCTTCCAACCTACTACTCCTTTTTATAAAGATGCGGTACTGTTGGGACTGAAAGGCAATGTGCAAGAGGTGATGACCACCAATCCGGTGTCGGAGAATGCCATGGAGCGTTTCGCACGAGACGGCAAGATGGAGAATCCTGACATCATGGAGCGCATATATAATGAATATGGTTATCTGACAAAGGCGAAGATGCTGGAACGCAACGGCACAAGCAGCATCAGTTATGAGTATGATGACAGAAACAGACTGGTGCGCCGCACGCTGACCAACGAGAAAGCTGCCATCACCTATGTCAATGAGTATATCTACAACGACAAGAACGAAATACTCAACGAGAGTCAAAAGGTTTATAATGAACAGAAGGAGTGTCTGATGTCGGTCAATATGCGCAATGAATATACCGCCCACGACGATGACGGCAACTGGACACGCAACCAACTCAACATCGTGTATTGGGAGAAAGATGCACAAAGCCAATCTACCAACGTGGTGCAGACACGCAAGATTCGCTATTGGGATGAATAACAAAACAGGTGCAACACCCTCCTACTCCACATAAACTTCCACATACAACTATCCCACTCATTAGATGATGAAACGGGAACTTCATCAGGAAAAGTGTGGATTACCCTTGACTATTTATCAAAATGTATAAAATATGAAAAAGACAATTATTTTAGCAGTAGCCGTTATTGCTGCAATGTTTGTTGTCTCATGCAATGGCAACAAGACAACAGGTCAGAAAACTGATACAGATAGCCTCAGCTGTGTAGAGAGTGATTCGCTGCAGGCTGATGGCATTGCTATCGAATCGATTGCGGGCACCTATGAGGGAACACTCCCCGCAGCAGATTGCCCAGGAATCAAGACAGTCTTGACACTCAACAGCGATAGCACTTACCAGTATGCTGCCGACTACATTGACCGCAAGGATGGACACGACGAGGCAAGTGGCATCTTCAAGGTATCAGCAAATCACGTGATTGAGATTATCCGCCCATCAAGTGGTGAGGCCTCTTACTACAAGGTTAAGGATGACAATAGCCTCATCATGACCGATTCGCTCGGCAACGAGCCTGAAGGAGAAATGGCTAAACACTATGTGCTGACAAAGAAAAACTAAACTTCAAGCAGAAAGCACTCACGCTATCATACGAAACGAGTCCACGGAAACCATGTTTCGTGGACTCGTTATTTTTTGCCTTCTTATTCAAGAATAATCAATATCAGGACATCTACACTTGCTTCCGATTCCATCCCACACACCATTTCAACATCTTTATCTATTATCTCAACCAGCAGAAATGAAAGAACCGAAAAAGAATGTGTTACACCGCATGACCATTACTATATATATTATATGTATCTTTGCATCATCCTAAAACAATTAAACTAAAGACATGAAGATCAAACAAAAGATTGTATGGGTTGCTCTTGCTGCAATCAGCGCAACAACCGCTCAGGCACAGGGTTTGAAAGATGCCTACAAAGACTATTTCACTATTGGTGTGGCTGTCAATAAGCACAATATTGCACAGCCTGAACAAATCGCACTGATCAAGCGAGAATTTAACAGTGTGACTGCCGAGAATGATATGAAACCTGTATCGGTACACCCGAAAGAAGGTGTATGGAACTGGGGGGCTGCAGACAGTATTGCCAACTTCTGCCGACAGAATGGTATCAAACTGCGCGGACATTGTCTGGTTTGGCACAGCCAGTTCTCCGACTGGATGTTTACCGATAAAAAAGGTAAGGAAGTGAAAAAAGAGGTGTTCTACCAACGCTTGCGCGAACATATCCATACAGTGGTCAACAGATATAAGGACATTGTATATGCATGGGATGTGGTCAACGAAGCCATGAACGACAACAATATGATGCGCTTCCGTCCCGGACAGGAGCCTTCTCCCTATCGCCAAAGTCGTCTGTTCAAACTTTGTGGCGATGAATTTATTGCCAAAGCTTTTGAATATGCCCATGAGGCAGACCCCAACGCTCTGCTGTTCTATAACGACTACAACGCTGCAGACCCCAAGAAGTGCGAGCGAATATACAATATGGTGAAGAAGATGCAGGATGCCGGTGTACCTATCACTGGTATTGGTATGCAGGGGCACTACAACATCTATGGACCATCGGAAAAGGATGTTGATGCTGCACTGACCAAATATTCTCAGTTGGTAAAACATATACACATCACCGAACTCGACATCCGTACCAATGAGGAAATGGGTGGACAGTTGCAGTTCTCACGTGGTCAAGCCGTTGCACAGCCCGCATATATTGCTGCACTGCAGGAAGACCAGTATGCACGTGTGTTCCGCGTATTGCGCAAACACAAGGACGTGATTGACAACGTAACATTTTGGAATCTTTCTGACCGCGACTCCTGGCTTGGCGTGAATAACCATCCGTTGCTCTTTGATGCAAACTACAAAGCCAAGAAGGTATATAGCGTAGTAAAGGACTTCAATGTTGCACTCGACCAACATCAGCCTAAGGAAGACTTTGTACCCAGTTCAAAGAACCAGCCTGGACAACAGTATCCTATGGTCAACTCTGAGGGTTATGCCCGTTTCCGCATTGTAGCTCCAGATGCCAAATCTGTTATTGTAAGTCTCGGATTAGGTGGTCGTGGCGGTACAGTACTGCGCAAAGACAAGGACGGCGTATGGACTGGAACTACAGAAGGTCCTATGGATGAAGGTTTCCACTATTATCACCTGACCATTGATGGTGCTGTGGTAAACGACCCAGGTGCCAACAACTACTATGGTTCATGCCGTTGGGAGAGTGGTATTGAGATTCCTGCCCACGATCAAGCATTCTATGAGAACCGCATGAATGTGGCTCATGGTCATGTACAACAGGTATTGTTCCCCTCAAAAAGCACCAACACCGTGCGTCGCGCTTTTGTCTATACTCCACCGACGTATGGCAAAAACAAGAAAGAACGCTTCCCTGTGCTCTATCTGCAACACGGATGGGGCGAGGACGAAACAGCTTGGAGCAACCAAGGTCATGCCAACCTGATAATGGACAACCTGATTGCAGAAGGTAAGTGCAAACCGTTTATCATTGTGATGACCTACGGCATGACCAACGATGTGCGCTTCGGACATATCAATAAGTTTGATGCCAAAGAGTTTGAAACCGTATTGGTGGATGAGCTCATTCCTTATATTGATGCCAATTTCCAGACCAAGGCTGACCGCAGCAATCGTGCAATGGCAGGATTGTCAATGGGTGGTTTTGAAACCAAACTCATCACCATGCGCCGCCCAGAGGTGTTTGCATACTGGGGACTGCTGAGCGGTGGACAGTATGAACCTGCCGATCTGAAAGATAAGGGCGAGGTGAAACTGATCTTCCAAAGCTGTGGTAGCAAAGAGCGTCCCGAAGCCATCAACGCTTCAACAGCTCGCTTGAAAGAAGCTGGTTTCAACGCTGTGGGACATATCTCTGAGGGCACAGCCCACGAGTTTCTGTCATGGCGCCGTGCCCTGCACACTATGGCACCGCTGCTCTTCAAATAAAGCATATAGTCAAAAATACTATAATGAAAAAAGCTATCTTATCATTACTTATGCTCTGCTGTGCCATCGTGATGATGGCACAGCCACAGAGCGCACCAGGCGGATTCAAAATGCCCGAAACCAATCCGCAGTACAAGGATTTGAACTATGCAGGCGATAGTTTGGAAGCTCACCGACTGGACATCTATCTACCTGCTACAGGTCATGAGAAGTATAAAGTGGTGATGGTAATATATGGTAGCGCATGGTTTGCCAACAACATGAAGGCCATGGGCTATCTATCAATCGGCAAACCTCTGGTGGATGCCGGCTTTGCCGTAGTAAGCATCAACCATCGTAGTAGCGGTGATGCAAAATTCCCTGCACAGATCAACGATGTGAAAGCCGCCATCCGCTATATTCGTGCCCATGCCGAGGACTATCATCTCGACACCTCGTTCATCGGCATCACAGGATATTCTTCTGGTGGTCATCTGTCATCGCTGGCTGGTGTAACCAACCACATGAAGACACACACCGTAGGTAAGACCACGGTAGATATCGAAGGCAATGTAGGGCATTATACAGACTATTCCAGTGAAGTGGATGCTGTAGTGGATTGGTTTGGACCAATCGATATGGCAACTATGGAACGCTGCGAGACTGTAAAAGATGCCAAATCACCAGAAGCCGCACTGATAGGTGGTGCGCCTGCCGATATGCCTGACATGATTTCACTCACCAGTCCTTACAGCTACGTCACACCAAACATTCCTCGTTTCCTCGTCATACATGGCAATTCCGACAGCGTAGTGCCTTACTGTCAGAGCGAGCGTTTTGCTGCGGCACTGAAGAAAAACGGACGGTTGGAAAAGTTCATCACCGTGGAAGGTGGCGAGCATGGTCCTGTGACATTCAACGAAAATACCTTCAACGAAATGGTGACGTTCTTCCAACAAGAGGCCAAAGCCAAGCAAGCACTCGCTAACCAAGAAGGACAGCCTTCGCTGTGGAATATCCGCGGACAACAGTATCCTAAGGTATTGGCCGACCATCGTGTGGTATTCCGCGTCAAGGCTCCTACTGCCAAACATGTGCAGATAGACCTTGGACGAAAATATGATATGTATAAAGACCGTGATGGCATATGGACTTGTGTGACCGATCCGCAGAGCGAAGGATTCCACTACTATTTCCTCGTAATAGACGGAGTACGTGTGGCAGATCCGCAGAGTGAATCGTTCTATGGCTGCTCGATGATGACCAGCGGTGTAGAGATTCCCTATGATGACATCAAAGCTCCACGCTTTGCCCAACGTGATGTTGCTCGTGGCGACGTACACCGCAAACGATACTTCTCAAAGGTTGACAACAAATGGAAAACTATGTATATCTATACCCCTGCTGCCTACGATACCAATCCCAAAGCCACCTTTCCCGTGCTCTATCTGCAGCATGGTGGCGGTGAGGACGAACGCGGATGGAGCAACCAAGGACTGACAGATATCATTCTCGACAACTTGATTGCCGATGGCAAGGCTGTGCCAATGGTTGTAGTGATGATGGATGGCAACACCAGCGACTTTACTGCCGAATGGACACAAGAGGGGATTCCTTTCGTAGAGAAGAACTTCCGAGTGAAGAAAGGCATGAAGTATCGTGCCTTAGCCGGACTGTCAATGGGCGGAATACATACACTCAACGCCTTGGTGTCAAGTCCTGACCTGGTGAGCTATGCCGGTGTATTCAGTTCGGGATGGTTTAAAGAACGAGTACCTTGGGCATCGTTTATTGATACGGAGGCATGTTACAAAACGCTGAAAGAAAAGGTTGCCATCTACAATAAGAACCTCAAGAAACTTTGGCTGTCAATGGGCGGAGAAGAAGACATCGCCTATGAAAACTGCAAAGCCATGCGTGCACGCTTTGACGAAATGGGTTTGAAATACGACTACTACGAGTACCCAGGCGGTCACACTTGGCCTGTATGGCGCGAAAGCATCTATCAATTTGCACAACTGATTTTCAAATAATTCATTACTTTTGATTCAACATGGACTGCTCCGGTGATGGAGCAGTCCATGTTTTCTTTGTATTTTCCATCCTGCATCTATCCTTTTTCTGTCAACAACCGAAAAAAAATTGTCGTCATAGAGAATAGTATCAAACAGTCAGACAAAACAGCAACACGCTTAGTCTTGCAGATTTCCAAATAAATGTTTGGTCATTACAATTATAAGGTGTAATTTTGCAAAACAAACCCCAATGATGTCCAACATGCACCGAAACCACCAGATGCGTACGAGTATGACCAACTATCAGTTCTCACGTATGGGTGATAAGGAAGCGGAGATACGCTCTATAAGAGATAAATGAGCGATAAGAAACCTGTAAAGACGACAAAGAAGGAATAACAAACTTACAGCAAATCCAAAAAAACGCCTTAATATGACACAAGAAAACAACCCACACAACTATCTGAGACTACACATCGGCATACTGTTGGCGGGAGCTACCGGTATCTTCGGGCGTATCATCGCACTAACAGAGATTCCTTTAGTTTGGTATAGAATGCTTATTGCAGCCATCGTACTATGGATTGTAATGCGCATGAACCACCGCGTCAGCATACCCGAACGCCACCAACTTGCACGTATTGCTGGATGTGGCATACTGCTGGCTATTCACTGGGTATTGTTCTACGCCAGTATCAAAGCATCAAACGTAAGTATCGCTGTGGTCTGTATCGCACTCAACGGATTCTTTACTGCCATCATCGAACCGCTCATCGGACACCGACGCATGTCGTGGCATGAACTGGCACTCAGTCTTCTCACTCTGGCAGGCATCCTACTCATCTTCGGTCTGGACACCAGACATCGCACAGGTATCATCATCGGTACATTCTCATCGCTGTTCTACACTTTATTCTCCATTACCAGCAAACGTGTACAACAGCAAACCGGACGCTCAAGCAGCACCATGCTACTCTACGAATTGCTGGCAGGATGGGGCGCTCTGACAGTCATCTTGCCAATATATCTCCACCTCTACCCCACCGCAACACTATTGCCTACGGGTATCGACTGGGCCATGATATTGATGTTTGCATCGGTGTTTACCATCGGTCCGTTCCTCACACAGCTACAAGCGCTACGCACCATATCAGCATTCACCGTCAATCTGAGCTATAACCTCGAACCGCTTTATAGCATCGTACTCGCCATGATGCTCTTCGACGAAGGACAAGAACTCAATGGCGCATTCTGGTTTGGCGTACTGCTCATCATCCTTTCGGTAGTATTACAAACAGCATTATCAAGGCGAGCCGAAGCAACAATCTGCGGTAAATGATGCTTACAGATAGTCAGACAACCAATTAGGATTTATTATCGGCAAAAGAAACATTATCTTATTGATTGATCACTCATCTCTCTTCAAAAGCGTTTAGCTGTTCTTTGTGCAGAATTCATGTAAAAGAGTCTATAGACAAGTTAAATAAAGCTAAATTTCAGCTCAAAGAGTGACAAAGAGTGACAAAGGCGGACATCATCCTTTTGCACTCGAAATTCCCCTTCCGTCCATCGCAGATCCCAAGCACAGCAAAATCTTTGTGCCTGCCACAGAAGGCAAAAAGATTGATGAAGAGTTTCCCAACTTCAAATCGTGGGCAACAAGCGACGGTCATAATTCACAAGACTGGTATATGCATCGCAAATAAAGGCCCTAATGAATCATTAAGACTGGACAGTCTATAACACACAGACACAAACTAAACTGTCATCAGATAACGTGAAGACCTCGACACCCTTTATAGGATGCCGAGGTCTTATTACATTCTTACAGCTACTAATTTTATTTTATCCTGATACTTTCCAGTCATTAAGACCAGAAATGTTTTCTATTGAAGATTGTATGTATGTGAGGTTTTATCTTGCGCCATTCATCACATGGCGGCACATCTTCTGACGCTGACGAATAGCTTCGGGACTGTTATTACCCTGTTGTCGACAATTGCGATCTACCTGATGCTTACAGTATTTATGTTTTTTGTTCTCAGGATACTTAGCATAGATATGGTGCACATAAGCATGGTCACGCCAAGAGATGGGACGGTAGAAATAATAGGTGTTTTTATATTGATGCCATTGACGTTTGTTGAGCAACGACTTAATCTTTTTGTCTCTACTCTTACATCCTCTACCCTCTATGTCACGGTAACTGCTGATACCATCCAGATAAACAAGGTTGATGCGCAACAGTTCTTGACTCTGAACACGGGTCAATCCGAGTTCGGCTGTCATTATTCGGGTGATATAACTGGCCTCATCCTTCGCATGTTCGAGGCGTTGTGCTTTTGCAGCAACGGCAAACATCAGGATTGTTGCCATTGCGAATACCATTCTTTTCATAACTCTTCGATGTTTGGGTTATACCATGTTTATTATCTCTTCCAGAGCCAGCACGTGAGCGCAAACTCGTATCGTTTGACTTCTGATGGTGCAAAGATACGGAAAAGATGACAATAGAGTCAAGGGGAAATTCATAAACAATAATAGGAAAAACCCTATCGATAGCAGGGAAACATGTATCAAGCACAATCCGTCATGTGATATCCACTGTACATTTCCAGCATGCTACTCAAGTTGATTAATAATAACCAAAAAAAGGAGCACCCTTATGGGATGCTCCTCCAATAATATCGGATTGTGCTTAATGCCTATCTACGGATTACTCAGCAGAAAGGGTGAAGCGCTTGAAGTCAACGATCTTGAGATCCTTGTCCTGCTTAGCGAGCCACTGTGAAACAGAAGCTTTGTCGCCATCACCGAACTGGAACTCCTGGTCAACGAGACAGTTCTCTTTCAAGAACTTCTGTACGCGACCCTTAGCGATGTTGTCGATCATGTTCTCGTTGAGTGAAGCAGCCTTCTCAGCAGCAGCCTTTACCTTGATTTCGCGAGCCTCTTTAGCCTGCTCCTCAGTAATCCAACCCTTTTTCATGTTGCTCTCGATGTGATCTTCTGAGTCAACGTGAGCGGGATTGATACCGGCCTTCTTCAGCATGTTCTCAACATACTTCTCAACCTGCTCAAGCTTGGTCTTCTCAACAGCAGTCTTGTACTCCTCGTCGAGAACAGCCTGAGAAACCTTTGAAGCATCGAGTGCTACAGGCTTCATGGCAGCAACCTGCATAGCGAGCTTGTGGCCAATCTCAGCAACGGGTTTGTTGGTTTGTACCATAGTAGCAAGAGTATGCTTGCCCATGTGGTCGTAAACCTCGATATTCTCACCTTCGAGAACATTGTAACCGTCGAGTTCCATCTTCTCACCGGTGATACCTGAACGCTGAGTAACAGCGTCCTGAATCTTCTGACCATCAGCGAGAGTCAGCTCCTTCACAGCTTCGATGTCCTTAGCCTTAGCAGCTACAGCAGCATCGAGGATGCTCTGAGTGAGGGCGATGAAGTCAGCACCGTTGGCAACGAAGTCAGTTTCGCACTTCAGGGCGATGATAGCAGCGAAGCCATCAGCAACCTTTGCAAGAACACAACCGTTTGAAGTTTCGCGGTCGCTACGCTTTGCAGCGATAGCCAAACCACGCTCACGGAGCAGTTCCTTAGCTTTCTCGAAATCGCCTTCAGCCTCGGTCAGCGCTTTCTTAACGTCAGCCAGACCAGCACCAGTCATAGTGCGGAGCTTCTTGATATCTTCAATTGAAATAGCCATAATCTTTTTGCTTTTTTAGAATTGATGATTAAACCTTTAATTACTCTGCAGCAGGAGTATCCTCTTTTGCCTTAGGAGCTTCCTCTGCGGGAGCTTCAGCAGCCTTGCGAGGCTTGCGTGCAGCACGCTTAGCTTTTGCCTCGTCAGCATCAGCCTCAGCCTGTGCGTCTGCAGCTTTCTCGTCGGCTTTCTCTACCTTGCGCTCTTCGAGACCTTCGTTGATAGCCTGGCAGCAAGCATTGAGGATAACCTCTACGCTGTCCTTAGCGTCATCATTGGCAGGAATTACGAAGTCGATGTTGTTGGGGTTAGAGTTGGTGTCAACGATACCGAATACGGGGATACCCAGACGGTTAGCCTCGCGAACGGCAATCTGCTCTTTCAGCACGTCAACAACGAAGAGTGCAGAAGGCAGACGAGTCAGGTCAGCGATAGAACCGAGGTTCTTCTCCAACTTGGCGCGCTGACGGGTAATCTGCAGCAACTCACGCTTTGAGAGGTTGCTGTAAGTACCATCCTGCATGAGCTTGTCGATGTTCGCCATTTTCTTTACGGCCTTGCGGATAGTCGGGAAGTTGGTAAGCATACCACCCGGCCAGCGCTCAATAACATAAGGCATATTCACGCTCGAAGCCTTCTCGGCGATGATTTCCTTAGTTTGTTTTTTAGTAGCGACGAACAGTACTTTCTTGCCGCTCTTGGCAATCTGCTTCAATGCTTCAGCAGCCTCGTCAATTTTAGCTGCAGTCTTGTGGAGGTCAATGATATGAATACCGTTACGCTCTGTGTAGATGTACTGAGACATAGCGGGATTCCATTTGCGCTTCATGTGACCGAAGTGACATCCGGCCTGAAGCAATGTATCAAAATTAGTTCTTGACATTGTCTTAATGCTTTAAAATTGTTGTTTACTTTCTTTTTAATTCTTGTTGTTAGAACCAGCCGGCAGGTAATCCTATGATGGAGTCCTACCAGTTTAGATACTAAACGTGTCCAGTAGATATTAACGCTTACTGAACTGGAAGCGACGACGTGCCTTGGGCTGACCTGGCTTCTTACGTTCAACCTCACGTGAATCGCGGGTCAGGAAGCCTTGTACCTTAAGGGCCTTCTTGTCTTCTGCATTAACCTTAACGAGTGCACGGGCAATAGCGAGGCGGAGAGCCTGGCTCTGACCAGTGAAACCACCACCGTCGAGGTTAGCCTTGATGTCATATTTCTCAGCCACTTCGAGCAGGTTCAGCGGCTGCTTAACCACGTACTGCAGGATAGCTGAAGGGAAATATACACTGATATCTTTCTTGTTGATCGTGATTTTGCCTGTGCCTTCGCTCAGGTAAACGCGAGCTACAGAGCTCTTACGACGACCGATTGCATTAATCATTTCCATCTTCTATCTTATTATTTATACTGGTTAATATCAATTGCTTTGGGCTTCTGTGCCTCGTGGTTGTGCTCAGTTCCTTCATAGATGTAGAGGTTGTCGAGCAAGCTACGGCCGAGTGGGCCTTTGGGAAGCATACCTTTGACAGCGTGCTTCAAGATACGCTCAACGCCGAATGGCTGCTTGCGCAACATGGCGGGAGAGGTGAAGCGCTGTCCACCGGGATAACCAGTGTAGCGGGTGTAAACCTTGTCGGTTTCCTTTTTGCCGGTGAAAACCACCTTAGCGGCATTGATGATGATAACGTTGTCGCCACAATCTACGTGTGGTGTGTAGTTGGGCTTGTACTTTCCGCGGATGAGCTTAGCTACTTTAGAAGCAAGGCGACCAACAACCTGGTCTGTGGCATCAATAACCACCCACTCCTTCTTAGCTGTTTCCTTGTTAGCGGAAATAGTCTTGTAACTCAAAGTGTTCATTTTACTTTTTAATTTAACTACTAAAAAACATTTAATTCTCTTTTCTCTTATGCACAGACAAATACCACGGCAGAGGTCTAACTCCCTGCAGCAGTCTAACGTCTTGTGCTGAATCGTGATTCACAAACCGCTTTGCCCGGCCAAAGGCACTGCTATTTACACACGGTTCACGGGGATTCTAAGTCTCTCCCCAATAATCGGACTGCAAAGTTACGACTTTTCTTTTGATAGTCAGAGTGTTTAAGCTTGAAGATTATTATATTTATGATTATTTAACATTCGACAAAGAATCGTCCTCTTCGTCAGGTTCCTCGCCCTCAAGTTCCTTGATGCGGGTCTTGGCATCAGCAAGATCTGACTTGGACGAAGCAAGCTCCACCTTCAGATTGTGTATCTTCTTGTCCTTTTGGCATATGACACGGTTGAGACGTCCAATCTCCTCAGTCTTCTCGGAGTCGGACTTCTCAAGCTTACGCAGACGCTGATTAATCGAGCATAAAATTTCGTCTATGTCAGTACACGGTCTTGCCATTCATCTGCAATGATAGGCATTTCTTGTGAAATGACCAAATGCGGTTTCACATCCATTAACGGAAGTTTTGCGTTTGCCCGAAACGCAAAATAGGCTCTCGTTGACGACTGTCTGCTTGAAGACATAATTTGGCTGCGCAAGTATGCCGCACCCACAGGCATCCTAATAGATCTAAAATTTGACAAATGTAGGCTACACATACATAAGACCATACATACAAACCGCTTTAACAATGATTTTGTTTTGGAACAAAATCAAGTTTATGAATTATTAACGAGTTCAGTTGACTATCTTATGCTGTGGGGGGCTGAGTAGTTACATTCATGAGTACTAACCATACACTGTAAACGCGCAGCAAGCGTATGGTTATTTATTAGTAATATGCCTCAGTACAAAGCAATATTTTAACTTCATAAAAACATATATAACATGCATAAACACGCCATTTGTTACCGTTTTTTTGTTAAAAACTTCAAATTCATTTGGTCGTTTCATAAATAATATTTAATTTTGAAGCGGTTTTCATGAAACATGCAGTTTCCTATAACATGATGAGTAGAGACTTATCGCTGAATTGTTACTTGGACTGCAGAATCCACGCCGACATGATGCGCTCACAGATTTTTTTAGTGTGTATGAGGTTCCGCATAGGCTAAGGGATATAAACCACAGAGGTAATGAGAGCCACTATTTATGGGAAGCGTTTATCATGCGCTTTGTAGCTTGACGTCTTGAAATTCTCGCAAAGTTTCAAAATGATTCAGTCACGTGACGAAGCAACGATAGATGCTCATGGGATGTTTTTATAATGCCCTGATATCATGCTGTACGTTGTTACTTTATAATAATGTACGTGTATATGGGATTGTTATATCAACAATCGGCGTGGGTTTCTGACGTTGCTCGTTCTTGACTGAATGGGCAATGCGAGAAGCCTCAAGACGTAGGACGAGTGACAAGATCAGACTCCTACGCTTTTTGTTTATAGTCAATAACTTTTTCATGTAACAATGTATTATTGCCGATACTTGGGAGTCAGTTGGCCAGTTAAACACGTATGAAAAAGATTGCGTTTACACTTTTATTATTAGTTGGCTGTGCATCCTCAATGTTTGCACAGGCTAAATTTGAGCATGCACAGACACGTATTCAAGAGGGTATGTCTGAGTTTTTTGTTCGTCCTATGGTAGCCGAACTTCAAATGCTCAACAAAGATTGCCAAGAATGGTCTTTCAACATTTTCCCTGGTGTTCCTCTTTCCGACATCAGTGTTGACATGCTTGAAAATGCCAAGGCTAACGCAGCATTTAAAGCCACAAAACTTGCTGGTGCAGACATTATTCTTGGTGCTACTTTCTATGTTATTAACAACGAAAAAGCTAAAGGACTGGATGTTACCGTACGTGGTTATCCTGCCAAGTATGTGAAATTCCACAACTATGGCGAAGGACAACTTGGCGCTGACGACTCTAAGTGGATTACTCCATTGCAGGATGGTGCTCGCATACGTGCCATATCTGTTGACAACAAGCAGAACAAGGCTGTACAACGAAACACAAACAAGTAAATTTCAATATTAATTTTAAATTTTAAAGACAATGAAAAAATTATTAGTTCTGGCTATCGCCTCAATCATGAGCCTCGGCGCTTCAGCCCAGCTCATTACCTCAAACACCATGACTTATTCTCACAAAAAGGGCAGTGGTTACAACCGTATTGGTGCATCGTACAATTCAATCAGTACTGATGCCGAAGGTTCTGGATCTGTCAGTGGAGCTTCGTTGTCATGGACCAAAGGTATCTCTGTTTCTAAAAGCATGCCTCTATACATAGAGACTGGTATTGGTGCCACTTACGCATTTGATGAATTAAATGCCCTCACAGCCACTATTCCTTTGAACGTAACATACAAGTTACCAGTTACCGAGGGCATCAAGATTGCTCCTTTGGCAGGTTTGACTTTCAATGGAAACATTTTATCAGACGCTGATGACGTGAAGGTCTTTAGCCTTGGTTGGCAGGCTGGAGTTAATGTAGAGTTGGGTAAATTCTATGTTGGTGTAACTTATGGTGGTGGTCTGACCAATTATGCAGGAAACGAGTCATACAGTTGCAAATTGAACAATCTTGCAGCCACTGTCGGTATCGTATTCTAACAAAAAAAAGAATAACTTAATGGTCTGCCGAACATCTGTTACTATAATGGATGTTGGGCAGATTATTTTCTTTAACAATAAAGAGATGATGATATGAAATTCATGATTTTGACAGCATTAATGATGACGTCTATTACCTTTGCACATGCACAAGAGAGCTACACCTTGATTAAAGAAGGCAACAGCTATATTTGCAAAGGTTCTCAACCATGCAAATATGACGAGAAAGCGACCTTCGGAAGCGCTGCACTCTGGGCAATAGAGAAATCAAGCAACATCATTGAGAATACACTGAAGTGTGATGCGAAAAAGCTATCATTAAGCGTCGGTTGTAGCATTGAAGAAAGCGAAAACTCAGACAAGGCTTATACCTTTCAACTCAACATTGGGGTAAACAAGGGGAAGATAGAATTTCTTATAAAAGACGTAAAATGTATTCCAAAGGGTGTTATGGCTGTATTCAAGACCGTATCATTAGACAAGTTGAATTTAGAGAAGAAACCCCAGAACAAGGAATATGTTGATAAGTTTTCTGTTTTATGCAATCAGTTTATGCAGCAAACAATGAAAGAAATCCTTGGAGAAAATATTGATTTGTCTCATTGGGAAGCCATTATCAATGGACAAGTAGTAAAAGGTATGAACCCCAACGAGGTTATATTGGCAAAGGGTAAACCCCTTACAGTCACAGAAAACTCACAACGTACCATGTGGTCTTATGAATCTGGCAGCATCGTTATGATAGAAAACGGAATTGTTAGCGGCGTCATAAACTAAAAAAAATAATAATTCATCATGAGAGTGTGTCATAAACAGACACACTCTCACCTTTTTTACTTAGCACACACTAATAATGATGGTCAGCATAAAATATGCTTCGGTCCATATATAATATTTAAGGATCGCGCACGCGCACTCGCGCGCACGCGATGTCGTAAAAATCGACCACTCGACCACCTCTATAGTCTAACATGCAGTAGTTTAGAACTTTAAGTGGTGGTCGAAACTATTATCATCGACCACCCTTCGACCACCGGATTGCCATCGATTATCAACACAGACCAAGCAAAGCAAGTCCTGCATATCGATATATAAGTTAGAGATGTTGTTTATCATCGTTTTTCACAACCTTGACAATACTTTTGTCAAACGTTGGGCAATACCTTTGTCAAATATTGGACAATACCTTTGTCAAATATTGGACAATACCTTTGTCAAACGTTGGACAATATCTTTATCAAACGTTAGATAATATCTTTTTCAAACGCAGAAAAGACCTTTTTCAATCGTTTCGAAACAATCTTGACAAATGTTAGAAAACACTCTTAACAAACGTTAGGCAATACCTTTACCAAAGGTTTGGAAATGTCTAACTATACGTATCTTGGACTGAGATATGAAATTCGACGAATTTTGGCGGTGGTCGATGGGTGGTCGATAGAAACAGTTTCGACCACAGCATAAAACACTGTATGATAATGCGATACACACTTCTGTGGTCGTGTGGTCGAAATTTTCTGAAAACTAAAATTTTTAGAGAATGTCATAAGCATCGTGGCATTCCACCTGATGAAAGTTCCACTAAAGACAAAGCGCTCACGCACGTACCTATTCATATATACGTGCGCGAGCGCTTATATTATTTGATAGCTGTTCTGTCCTGTGATTACTACATGATACCAATCCAACGCAACACATCGTTGAGGTTAGCCACAATCATAAGGAGCATGAGTAAGGCAAGTCCCACATAATTGGCACGTATCATGAAGTTTTCGGATGGTTTACGACGTGTGATGATCTCATAGATGAGGAAAAGCACATATCCGCCATCGAGGATAGGTATGGGCAGAATATTCATAAATGCCAGAATGATAGACAGGAATGCGGTCATCTTCCAAAAGAGATACCAATCCCATGTTGAGGGGAAGAGATTTCCAATGGCTCCGAATCCTCCGAGACTCTTAGCGCCATCGGCAGTAAACACATATTTCAAGTCGTCAACATAGGAACCAAGCACATGCATGCCATATTTGACACCAGCAGGGAAGCTTTCAAAGAATCCATATTTCTGTGTATATGGTTTATAGAGACCCGCTACGCTCTGTACGGTGAATCCCAAACGCATATCGGCAGTGAGCGTTACCACGGCAGTATCGGTTTTTACGCCATTGGTAAATACCACAGGGATGGTGCGCACTTTGAGGCTATCGGCAGGCGATTTAGCATCTGCCAACAGGTCGGAGCGACGATCCAACTGGTCGATAATCTCATTGTATGAATCCACTGCATGTCCATTGACCGCCAGTATTCGGTCGCCTTTCTTCATTCCAATTTGCGATGCAGGCATATTGGGCACGACAGAGTCTGCCACTGCAGGAAGGAGCGGACGCACGAACGAGGGTTCTGCCTTCATCATATTCAGGAGATTCAGGTCACCAGGCAGATTCACCGTCACGGTTTTTCCCTGACGAATCACCTCCACCTGTTGTGCTGCAGCGATATCGCGATACAGGTCGGCACTAAAATCTTTGAAGGCGCCCTTCTCTGTTCCCACGAGAATATCACCATCGCGGAAACCGAGAGCCTTAGCCTCTTTATTAAACTTCATACCGCCAGTCATGTCTTTCACTGGCACATAGGTATCTCCCCAATAGAAGAGAATCATGGAGTAGATAAACAGCGCAAGGAGGAAGTTGACCAGCACACCGCCTATCATGATCAGCAATCGCTGCCATGCCGGTTTGCTTCTGAACTCCCAAGGCTGTGCGGGTTGCTTCATCTGGTCGGTATCGAAGCTCTCGTCGATCATACCGGCAATCTTGCAATAACCGCCAAGGGGAATCCATCCGATACCATATTCAGTGTCGCTGTTTTTGGGTTTAAATTTGAAAAGACTGAATTTCCAGTCGAAGAACATATAGAACTTCTCTACTTTCACTCCAAAAAGTTTCGAGAAGAAGAAGTGACCACCTTCGTGCAAGAGCACCAAGATAGAGATGGCCAACATCAGTTGTAGCAGTTTAATAAGAAAAACTTCCATTCGTTATTTGTGTCTATTCGATTTTTATTTATTCATGAGTTCTGTTGCTATGCGCCTTGCCTCGGCATCGGTCGCAATATATGTATCATAGGTAGGCGAAGCATCGTAGGTGCAACGCTGCATGGTTTCGGCTATGATGTCGCTCATCTGCAGGAATCCACACTTACCTTCAAGGAATCCGCGATTGACAATTTCATTAGCTGCGTTGACGATACAAGGCATGTTTCCACCCTTCTCAATGGCCTCGAAAGCCAGTGCCAAGCAACGGAATTTTTTCAAGTCGGGCTCAAAGAATTCAAGGCTGCGGGTCTTAAACAGGTCGAGGCGCTCACCAGAGAGCGTCAGACGTTTGGGATAAGAGAACGCATACTGTATGGGCAGTCGCATATCGGGCACTCCGAGTTGCGCTTTGACCGCACCGTCATCAAACTGCACAGCCGAATGGACAATGCTTTGCGGATGTACCAATACCTGAATTTGCGAGGCTTTTACACCGAAGAGCCACTTGGCTTCTATGACTTCGAAGCCCTTGTTCATCATCGATGCCGAGTCGATAGTAATCTTCGCTCCCATGTCCCATGTAGGATGTCGGAGTGCATCTGCCTTGGTCACCTGTGCCAACTGCTCAATGGTAAAGTTGCGGAAGGGGCCTCCAGAAGCTGTCAGCAGTATCTTGTCGATGCGGTTGACATCCTCGCCCACAAGACTTTGGAATATTGCCGAGTGTTCACTATCTACTGGCAGGATGGGCGCATGATACTGCGTAGCCAGATTGCCAATCAGTTCTCCAGCCACAACAAGTGTTTCCTTGTTGGCCAGTGCAATGGTCTTTCTTGCTTTGATGGCATGGATGGTGGGGGTCAGTCCAGCAAATCCCACCATGGCAGTGAGTACGATATCAATCGGTTTAGCCTCTACTATCTCGTTGATGGCCTGTGCTCCAGCATAGACTTTCACGTCGGGAATATCGTCGGTGAGTCGTTTGAGTTCATCGTAACGTGCCTCATTGGCAATAACGATAGCTGCCGGATGAAAGCGATGAGCCTGCTCGGCGAGCAGTTCCACACGGTTGTTTGCCGTGAGACAATACACCTCATAGAGGTCGCTATGCTCTTCGATGACCTGCAGGGCCTGTGTTCCTATGGAACCTGTAGATCCGAGGATGGCAATTTGTTTCTTTTTCATATCTCTAACAATCCCTCTGGGATAATTGTTTTTATGGTTCTTTCCGTGGTGTCAATATGGTGTATTAGGTCGTCAGAAGCCGGAATGAGTCGTCCGTCTTCGAGTTCAAAGAGGATGTTATGGGTTGAATCGTCAATCGATGCAATGCGTCCCACCTCTTTTCCTGTATCGGCATCCACGAGCATGAATCCCACGAGCATAGACAGTGAAGGCATGGCGTCCTCCTCTTCTGCCAGACTTCTTGGGAAATAGACATCACACCCTGTGAGTTCTGCTGCCCGTTGTTGGGTATCGACATCGCAGAATTTGATGAGTGCGAGACTGTCTGAACGGAAGCGATACTCTTCCATGAAGAACGGCACGAGTATGCCGTCGATATCGAGAATCAGGTATTCTGCCTCGACACGGTCGAAGACATCATCGGTAAACTGCAGGCTCACCTCGCCTTTCACACCGTGCGACTTGCCCAGTCGTCCTATCTTATAGACCTCTTCTTTACGAATCATCTCACTCTTTGTTATCGTTTGCAGTCGTTCTACACCTTATTTATATATATTATTATATGCGTTCAATGTGTGCACCAAGTGCATTGAGGCGCGCTTCAATATCTTCATAGCCGCGGTCGATCTGCTCGATATTGCTGATCTGGCTGACGCCATCAGCACTCATGGCAGCGATGAGCAGAGCGATACCGGCACGAATATCCGGACTCGACATGCGTTGCGGGCGCAGCGTATTTACCCTGTCGTGGCCTACCACCACAGCGCGGTGTGGGTCGCAGAGAATGATTTGCGCTCCCATGTCGATGAGTTTATCCACGAAGAAGAGTCGGCTCTCAAACATTTTCTGATGGAAGAGCACTGTTCCACGTGCCTGCGTTGCCACGACGATGAGCACCGACAACAAGTCGGGAGTCAGTCCAGGCCATGGTGCATCAGCCAGCGTCATGATAGTTCCATCGATGAAAGAGTCCACCTCATAATGTTCCTGACGAGGAATATACAAGTCATCACCCTCTTCTATAATCTTCACACCCAATCTGCGGAAAGCGTCTGGAATGATACCCAGATTGCGGAGCGACACATTCTTGATGCGTATGCCGTTGCCCACCATGGCAGCCATTCCGATAAACGATCCCACCTCAATCATATCAGGCAGAAGGCGGTGGGCTGTGCCATGCAGATGCTTCACACCCACGATGGTTATCAGGTTTGATCCGATACCGCTGATATTGGCACCCATGCGGTTGAGCATGTGGCAGAGTTGCTGAATATAGGGTTCACAGGCTGCATTATAGATTGTTGTAGTGCCTTTGGCAAGAACCGCCGCCATGATGATATTGGCAGTACCGGTCACCGAAGCCTCATCAAGCAACATATAGGTGCCCACGAGCTGTTTGGCAGCAATCTCATAAACTTCCGTCTTTGGGTTCTGTCGGAAGTCTGCACCCAGGTATTTGAAGCCGAGAAAATGGGTATCAAGGCGTCGGCGACCGATCTTATCACCCCCAGGTTTAGCAATCACAGCCTTTCCCATACGTGCCAAAAGCGGTCCAATCATCAGCACACTGCCACGCAGTGCAGCACACTTCTGGACAAACTCCTCACTACCGAGGTAGTCGAGATTGAGTTCATCAGCCTGAAAATGAAACACTCCCTGCTGTTCCTTACTGACTTTCACACCGATGTCTTTCAACAACTGTATCAGATTGTTGACGTCGCGAATGTCGGGAATATTGCGTATAATAACCTCGTCGTTGGTGAGCAACGTTGCACAGATCACCTGCAAGGCCTCGTTTTTAGCGCCTTGAGGGACGATGGTTCCACTGAGCAGGTGTCCGCCTTCGATTTTGAATGATGCCATAATCAGAATGTTAGGGGTTATAAAAATACTTATCTGCGACCTTTTCCCTTATTGCGTTTCATGGGAATAGGGTCTGTACCGGGAATGATTTTCTCAAACTTAAACTCGTTGAGATCAAGCTGTATCACACCGTCCGTCAGTCGGGCAATATCGTCAGCCACCTTCTCGTCGTCTGTCGAACCATGTCCCCAATTTGCCAGATCACGCTTCATCTGATTGGCAGTCAACCGTGCTAGTTCGTCGCGTTCCTCTCCCGGCGGCATGCTCTTGAGGCGTTCAAAAGACTCATCAAGCAATCTACCGTAGTGACGCATCTTAAACCGGCTCTTGTTATAAGAAATCGGTGCGGGCTTTGCCAAAAACTTTTCTGCCAACGACACATCGTAAGGCCAGTCGATATCGAGCTTCTTGTCGCTGATGAGATATAGGTGATCCCAATAAGCCTGTGCGTCACTGTTGTTGACTCTGGCTTGCGGATTACGACTCTCCATCAGTCTGACGATACTCTTTGCACAGCGCAGGCGTTCCTCTTTGGAAGGTAACGAACAGGCATGTTGCACCATCAACTGAATCTCGCGTCCATATTCAGGCATGACGAGTTTCTCGCGTTGTGTATTGTAATCTATTCCTTTGATGTCCATTGTCATGTTGTTTTGTCTTTTAGAGTAATTTCTTGGGTTTGAGGGCTACAAAGTCTTTCAGATAGAAAGGCACAAAGTAGGCCACATCTTCCGTACGTCCGTCCAGCAATCGGCGCTCTGCCAGCGGCTGCATCCAGCGTGCCTGTGGCTCAATGCCGTCTATATAGTGGGCATTGGGATGATCGATGATGTCCATACACTTCTTCGCACCATTGCCGAAGAAATATACGGGATGCTGGTCGAGCCACTGCCGATAAGTATCGGCATTCACCACGTCGGCACCTACCGGCCGCACCTCTTTCAGGCTGCGATCGTAGATGGCGGCATAAACTTCCATGCGTCGTGCATCGAGCATGGGACAAAGTAAGGCATCGTCTTCAATGCCTTCGCGCAGAAGTATGGGCACACAAAGAAGCTCAAGTGTAGGAACGGCAATGAGTTTCAAGTCACGTCCGTAGCAGACACCCTTTGCCATTGACACACCGATACGCAGTCCCGTATAGCTTCCAGGACCGCAGCTCACAGCCACGGCATCGAATGGAATGGCGTGACTATCAGTGAACGAAAGGGCCTCATCCACCATTGATCCGAGTCGTTCGGCATGGTTAGGACCGCTATGGTCTTCTTCGTGATAAATGCAGTGGCTGTCTTCCGACACTGCCACCGAACATACGTCTGTGCTGGTTTCAATATGTAATATACAAGCCATGTGTCTTGGAGTATATAATAGTTCAAGCTGCAAAGTTATGAAAAAAAAACGATATTCTGTGTATTCTGCCCTATTTTTACATTACTTTCACGTCAAAGAAGATAGTACAAAGCGCAAGACTCTCCAACTTTCTCCTATTGTCCTCCTATCATTCTCCCATTTATCATCGTAAAAATGGGACTTACTTGGGACTTACTTGGTAGTCACATGGGACTTACATACAATCTGTATAAGGCCTAAATAGGCCGTGTACAAATACAAAAAAGGAAGAAACTCAGAATCATCTGCAACTTACCAGGAATATGCTCACATCTAATATAATAGTATCTTCTTAGTTCAGAACTGGACATCCATACGACGGATACAAGCCCAAGCAAAATATCAGAAACACGTAAAACAAAATAGCGCTCAGATAGTTAAAGCCTGTTAACAAACCATTGTTTTCGCACACAAATCCTTGATATACGTCAAGAATATGATAATTTAATGCATGATTTATTGCAAAAATGTTGCGAGATATCGAAAAACATCGTAACTTTGCATCGTCAAAAGGAACAAGAGGTTCCAAAATGACACACACAAATAGATTGTTTTAGGTTAGTAGTAATATTTATAGTTTTAGGTTTTTAGTTATTGGTAAAAAGAAAGTTTGAAATATGGATAACAGTGGTCGCCGTGAGGCTCCCATAACTTTCTTTTTTTTAATTGAATTTTGTTTTATACAAGATATACTACCGCAAGGTAGCCCCGACCGAAAGGTCAACAACATTAGAAAAGGATTTTTAGTTATACATAGGCTTTGGATGTCGCTGCTCGTGGTGAGTAGCGGCATTTTTTTTTTGAATTTGGTTGGCAAACTCAATGAATTTGGTTGGCAAATTCAATGAATTTGGTCGGCAAACTCAATGAATTTGCACCTTCGCTGAATATTTCATTTGACTCCTATACCTATCTGTTGTGAGCGCTATGCAAGTTTTATTGGTGTGCAAATCAATTTATTTTGCTCAGCAATTCAAATTGTTTTCCTCGGCAATTCAATTTACTTTCCTCGGCAATTCAATTTACTTTGCTGAGCAACGAAACATCCACAAGCATGCAACACGCTATATACAAGCATATTACATGGCTTTTCAACAACACAGAGAAAACAGGTCTTTTGAAACCATCAATATCAGACAATGCCAAAAGGTATGACCATGGTGATCGTTCAGAACTTCCACTCCATCTGCAACTGTAGGTCGGGTTGCGAGGAATGGCATATTTCCTGCTTGCCACTGCCTATCTTAGAACGGTCGAAATAATCGGTGACACCTAACTTGGCTGTTAGCATCAGACGGTTGGCAATGGTGGCAGAGGCCAAGAAACTATACCGGATGCCTTCACCATAGAAGGCAGGGAAATAGAAATCATAGCGCAACGATGGCTCATACTGATAGAGGCGGCTCTCATAACTATTGGTGTGGAAATAGCCCATGCGCCCCGACAGGCGGAAGGCGGAACGTTTCCAAGTCAGCTGCTGACTACCCATATAGCCCCAATACTGCTGATGGATGCTAACCGAAGTGCCGTCGAACTGGGTCTGCCAAGATAGCCACGAACCTATTGCCCTACTCAGCCGGAGGCGCAACCGATGGTTGTAGCGATTGTAGAGGGTAGTTTTCTCTGCATTGTCGCGCTGGGTGAGATGCAATCGGTAATAGCCATCAAGCATCCAATTGCTACTCTTCCACTCGCAAGCTACCTTGGTATCGAAGGCATCGCTCGATGCGCTGACCTGATAGCGTGCCCAAGCAAAGTGGGTATAGTCGGCATATACCTTCAACAGAAATCGCCATGAGGGGCGCCATTCCATGCCGACATACATGCCATGCTCGTTTTGCACCTTGCCTCCTTCCGAGAAACTGCGAGCATGGAGGGCGGTGTATTGCTTGTCGTAGTAGCGGTGGATGGCTGAAAAAGTCAGTGAGGTGGCAGGATGCCAAGTAGCACGATGCAGCAAAGCCAAGTGGCCATGGCGGTTGATGGCTGCTTCGCCTGCCAACGAGATGTTATCGCCTATATAACCGTAATCCACGCTCATATTGGCAAAGGTGGCTCCTGCGGCCTGATAGCGACGGAAGGGAGCACTCGCGCGATCGGGATTGAGGGTGCGGTCGAAGTGGGAATAGACGAAATTGCCATTGACATAGACCTTCTTGCCATGCCAGCCAACACTTCCACCGGCATCCCATCGGTAGGTATTATGCTTTTTGTCCATCTCGGCAGGCAGGCGATGGTAGCCCGAAGTGAGCAGTGTGCGCACCGTTCCATCATCGTTGAGCGTGGCATCAAGCGGTCGGTAGGAGCCGAATACGGTGGTGCGCCAATGGTCAGACAGGCGCATGGTCAGGGCTGCACCCTGCAGATAGTTGGCAACAGATCGCGAGCTGTAGGCTCGGATATCGGCAGAGGATCGCATGGCAGACTGTAGCATCATGGTTTTTCCCATGGCGAAAGCTCCGTTCATGATGAGTCCCATGCCCATCTGCACCCGATACATGCCCAGACAAAGGCGGTCGATACGCCCCAAATGGTTGAGTTGCAGATAATAGGAATAGTGGTCATACCCCATCTTATTGCGGTCGGAAAAGAAGGGCTCACCGGCATCTTGTGCTGCCGTAAACCCCACTTTCAATCGGTCGCGATAGTTGTGCTGATAGCGCACGGTATGGGCATAGCGCTTGCCCAAATATCCATCGCGGTAGCCCTTACGGGTGTAAAACGGTATGGAGACGGTGGCTGACAGCGTATTGTCACCTCGCAAGAGGGCTGAGTCCAGTCGCAACGTGGGCATTTGACGCTCGACGGGTGCCACACAGACAAAGTGTAACAGCAGTCGGCGCACATCGTCACCTATCGACTTCACCAACAGCAGTTCGCTAAGGGATAGCATGGCCTTGTTGCGATAGACATACTCCAAGAGGTCGCCCACCTGTCTGGCGGAAAGAAAAGGCAGCCGCTCAAGTTGCTCGCGAGTGGCGCTATTCAGGTTGATGGGGTGGTTTTCCAGTTCTGTCAATTGGTCGAATGCCTCTTCCCATTGGGCGGCATCGCCCTCATCAGCCTCAACCCACTGCCAAAAATCATCTTGCCAAGGGCGCGATTGCTGTGCCGACAGCATCAAAGGCGATGCTGTCAGGCATAGAAGCAGACATAGGCACTGCCCCCACTTGCTATAGTTTGCCATATCCTCCCTATTTGGTTAATCAAAACCACTTCATCAGCGGTCGCAAGAATGCAACGAGCTCAGCTGCCATTTTCTGGTGTTGCCAGAGTGATGGATGCCATGAAGCGCCATAGTATAAATCGCCGGTTTGGGGCGTGAAGTCGAAGCGATAGACCTCGGCGTCACCGCCCTTGCGTGCCTCTGCCACTACTTCATCGAGGATTCGACGGGCTATGTCGAGCTCTTTGCCATTGAGCATAGAACCGCAAAGATACACTATTTTGGCATGTGGATTGCGTTGGCGCACCTGAGCGAGAAAGCGTTTGTAGGCTTGTTTAAGCAACTTTGTATCGTAATTGTTGGTGGAGAGGTCATTGGTGCCAAGGTTGATGCACACCAACTGAGGTTGGTAACGGGCAAAATCCCATTTCTCCGAACGGTCGTAGAGGTTGGTGTAGAGATATTCGGTGGTCATCACATTGTCGGGAGTACCTGTCTTCGGACCGTCATAACTGCGATATACTCCAATGCCACTGCGTGCCACGACATGCGCTACGGCATCAAGATCACGCGTAGCGATTTGCGCATAGGTGAAATAGTGGTTCTCTGTTTCGTATTCGAAAGGATCGCTCATCTCGATACTCTCGTTACCATAACCGCAGGTGATGCTGTTGCCGATAAATTCGATAGTGCGTTGGGGCAATGCAGGGGCTGGCAACAACTTAGCACCAGCGTCGAGAACGAAACCACGGAAGTCGGGTTTGAGTTCATAACCTTCTATCACATACATCAATCGCACATCATGACAACCTTGGGGTAAGGCTGTGGCAAGTGTAACAACCGAATCGCGCTCACCCATGAAACTCACTTTGAAGGGTTCGGCACCATCTATTTGTGCCATGAAATAGCCACTGCGAGGTTTTGCCATCATCTTCAACGAGGTGCCGGTAAAGCGCGCAATGATCTGTGTGCCAGGGAAAGTGAAGCGCGGACGCATGGGATTGGAGAAACAGATGCGTCCCACATACTGGATGCAACTGTCGGTGGGGTTGATAACTGTGCCTGTTACAGGACGTGTGGTCGATGCCGCAGCCGAAAAGACGGCAACAACTGAGAGCATGAGGAAAACGATTCTTTTCATGAACTATAGTATGGTTTTTGTTATTCGCTTTGCAAAATTACAAAAATTATGATTAACTTTGCACCAAAAGCGATAAAAAAACAATGATGGACGAAGATTTCGACATAAGACAAGAGCAGATCTCAGCATCGGAGAAAGACTATGAAAACGCACTCAGACCACTCTCGTTCGATGATTTCAGCGGACAGAAACAAGTGGTAGAGAATCTCCGGGTGTTTGTAGAGGCTGCTAAATATAGGGGCGAACCATTGGACCACACCCTGCTCCATGGCCCACCAGGACTGGGTAAGACCACACTGTCCAATATCATTGCCAATGAATTGGGAGTGGGATTCAAGATTACCAGCGGACCGGTGCTCGACAAACCGGGCGACTTGGCAGGCATCCTGACATCGCTCGAAAAAAACGATGTGCTCTTTATTGACGAGATACACCGTCTGTCACCAGTGGTTGAAGAGTATCTATACTCGGCTATGGAGGACTATCGCATAGACATCATGATAGACAAAGGACCGTCGGCACGGTCCATACAGATTGACCTCAACCCCTTCACACTCGTGGGGGCTACAACAAGAAGCGGACTCTTGACGGCTCCACTGCGCGCACGTTTCGGTATCAACATGCACTTGCAGTATTACCAACCAGAGACGCTACAACGCATTATCACGAGATCGGCATCGATTCTCGGTGTACCCATCACTGCTGAAGCAGCGGCTGAAATAGCGGGAAGATCGAGAGGTACGCCACGTATCGCCAATGCACTGTTGCGACGAGTGCGCGACTTTGCACAGGTGAGAGGCACTGGACGCATCGACACCAATATCACACAGGTGGCATTGACAGCGCTCAACATCGACCAATACGGACTGGACGAGATAGACAACAGACTGCTGTTGACCATCATCGATAAGTTTAAAGGGGGACCGGTGGGCATCACGACCATTGCTACGGCTATCGGAGAAGATGCAGGAACTGTGGAGGAAGTCTATGAGCCATTCCTCATCATGGAGGGTTTCATCAAGCGAACACCACGAGGAAGAATGGTCACCGAACTGGCTTACAAGCACTTTGGACGCAACCCCTATACGGGAAACATCATGGAACCAGGACTCTTTGACGAATAAAAACTATGAGAACAGGAATATTTGTGGGAAGCTTCGACCCCTTTACCATCGGACACGACAGCATCGTCAGACGAAGTGTGGCACTATTTGACAGACTCGTTATCGGCGTAGTGGGCGATCATGTGGGGAAACCTTATATGCAACCGGCGGAAAATCGGATGAAGGCAATTGCCGAACTCTATGCTGACGAACCACGCATAGAAGTGAAACCGTACTACGGACTGGCGGTGGATTTCGCTCGCAACGAGGGAGCACAGTACATCATCAAAGGGGTTAGGTCGGTAAAAGACTTTGAGTATGAACGCGAACAGGCGGACATCAACAGACAAATGAGTGGGGTGGAAACACTGCTGCTATACAGCGAACCACAACTTTCGAGCGTTTCTTCAACCATGGTGCGAGAACTGATGCACTTCGGAGTAGATGTTTCTCCTTATCTGCCGAAAGCCAAAACACCAACGAAGCAATAACGCTGGGCAATGAAAATACAGCGTATGACTACAATATACAGATAGAACGAAACAATAAATACAATATGATAACATACAACGCAGAAAACGTGAAATTCCCGAAAATAAAGCGCCGGGAAACCACAGCATGGATTAAAAGAGTAGCTGCCTCCTATGGAAGAAAGGTGGGAGAGATAGGGTATCTCTTCTGCGATGACGAGAAAATACTGGAGGTGAACCGCGAATACCTGCAACACGACTATTATACTGATATCATCACCTTCGACTATGATGAGGATGACATCATCAGCGGAGACCTCGTCATATCACTCGACACCGTGAAGAGCAATGCAGAACTCTTCCATAAAAACTATGACGAAGAACTACACCGCGTCATCATACACGGCATCCTACACCTCTGTGGCATCAACGACAAAGGGCCGGGAGAACGGGAAATCATGGAGGCTGCAGAAAACAAAGCGCTGGCAATGCGAACCGCAGAAGCACAATAGCCGAAAAACGAAACTGTAAATACTTACACACAAATACACTAAAACACTAAAACCTATGACAGCAATTATCGCTATTATCCCCATTATCCTGCTCTTCGTATTGATGCTGGGACTGAAAATGCCCGGTCACAAGAGCGCGTTTATCACTTTGGCTGCCACCGTCCTGTTAGCGCTATTCGTGGCGCCAGCAATGGGCATGATGCCAGAAAAGTTTGCCACTGCCAGTACCTATGCAGTAGTGTGGTGGAGTCTTGTGGAAGGCATACTCAAAGCCGTATTTCCTATACTCATCATCATTCTGATGGCTATCTACAGCTATAACATACTGGTGGAATCGAAAGAAATAGAAACTATCAAACAGCAGTTCACATCGTTTACAGACGATAAAGGAATACTCGTTCTCATGCTTGTATGGGGATTCGGAGGACTTCTCGAAGGTATGGCGGGATTCGGAACGGCTGTGGCTATTCCTGCGGCAATACTTATCGGACTGGGATTCAAACCGATGTTCTCGGCACTGGTGGCCCTCATCGGAAACACCGTGGCTACGGGATTCGGTGCTGTGGGAGTGCCGGTAACAACGCTCTGCAACGAAGTGGCACCGGGCGGATCGGCATCGGCAGAAGCCATTTGCGAGACATCGGCATTCGCTGTGGTACAGCTCTCACCATTGTTCGTACTGCTGCCGTTTATCATCCTGATGCTCACCGACCGGAAAGCTTGGGCGAAAAACATTGCACTGGCACTATGGACGGGCATCATATCGGTAGTGGTGCAATATCTCTGCGCACGCTATCTGGGATCGGAAACTCCTGCTATCATAGGCAGTGTGGCGGCTATCGTGGCTATCATCATCTATGCTAAACTCTTTGGGAAGAAGAAGGAACATCGTGAGAACGAACGACACTTCACACTCGGAGAGACCTTCCGCGCATGGAGCGTATATCTCTTTATCCTTGTGTTTATCCTTGTCAGCGGTGCACTATGCCCACCAGTCAACGATTTCCTCAAAACACATCTCGTATCGAAAGTGCCGCTGCCAGTCATCGGATCGACGTTCAAATTCGGATGGATATCCAATGCAGGACTTATGCTCTTCTTAGGTGCTACCATCGGTGGAATGATACAAGGACTTTCTTTACGCAAGTTGATGATAGTGCTTGCACGTACTACCATCAACCTGCAGAAAACGGTGGTGACCATCGTTTCACTCATCGCATTGGCATCGGTCATGAACTATAGCGGCATGATAGGGGCTATTGCGGCAGGACTCGTGGCACTGACTGGATCGTTCTATCCATTCTTTGCGCCACTCATCGGTGCTATCGGAACATTCGTTACAGGATCTGATACCTCGTCGAATATACTTTTCGCAAAACTACAAGCCAATGTGGCAGGACAGTTGGGCATGACGGGCACATCGTCATTCTATGGCATCTCTGGCTCGGAAAGCAACTGGCTCGTCGCTGCAAATACCACTGGTGCAACTGGTGGAAAGATGATTTCACCACAAAGTATCGCTATTGCTACTGCATCGTGTGATATGCAAGGAAAGGACGGAGAGATTATGCTTTCGGCTATTCCCTATGCGGCGGTATACATCATACTCGGAGGACTCATGGTCTATTTCGGTATTTAATCTGGATGACATAACATACTGACACGGCCTACAACAAGACAACATACACCTATTTATATATATGGAACACGACAACAAGCAACCGGTTTGGACGGACGACGACGTGAAATATATGCGGCGTTGCATACAACTGGCAGAGAACGGACTGCTATCCACACGACCTAACCCGATGGTGG
The DNA here is from genome assembly GCF_002251345.1 of Prevotella sp. P4-119. NCBI lineage: Bacteria > Pseudomonadati > Bacteroidota > Bacteroidia > Bacteroidales > Prevotellaceae > Prevotella > Prevotella sp. P4-119. The sequence goes on from NZ_NPJB01000023.1 coordinate 58,780, forward strand.
GTGCGGTGATTACAGCACGCGGAAGAATCATTGGAGAGGGCTATCACGTGAGATGCGGACAAGGTCATGCTGAAGTGAATGCCTTTGCTTCTGTACGTCAAGACGACGAACCGTTGCTCAAAGAGGCAACCGTCTATGTGTCGCTCGAACCTTGCTCACACTGGGGCAAGACGCCACCTTGCGCCGATCTGATTATCAGCAAGGGAGTGAAGCGCGTTGTGGTGGGCATCATCGACCCATTTGCCCAAGTGCAAGGACGGGGCATCAGAAAGTTGCGTGAAGCTGGAATAAAGGTGGAAGTGGGATTGTTGGAGGATGAGTGTTGGTGGCTCAACAGGCGATTCTTTACTTATCATGCCCAACAACGACCATACATCATCCTGAAATGGGCACAGACGGGCGATGGATTTATCGATGACCATTACCACCCAGTAATGATTTCCAATCCGCAAACGCAAATGCTTTCACACAAACTGAGATCGGAGGAAATGGCTATATTGGTGGGACATACCACTGCTGAGCGCGACAAACCGGCTCTCAACGTGCGACACTGGACAGGACAAGATCCGAAGCGCATCATTCTAACCCATGCACGTCCGCTGCAGCAACTCATAGGTGATCTTCATCAACAGGGCATCCAGTCGCTCATCGTGGAAGGAGGAAGAAAGACATTGGAAAGTTTCATAGAAGCGGGATTATGGGACGAAATACGGAGAGAGCTATCGCCCATGACCGTTGGAGACGGTACTCCTGCACCCCATTTGCCTGCCGACATCGCCATTGTCAGCCATCACCATTATGCCGACAACACCATCACCGTCTATCGCCGCAAACAACATAAAGGCTCACAAGCATAATCAGGCTACTACATAACACATGCAGGGATTCCTTTCAGAATCCCTGCACGTGTTATAATAGCTTATCGCTCAACATTTATTGAAAATATTCTTGATGGCATAAAGTGGATAGACCCTGATGTCATCATAACTACAGAAATTTTCAAGTGATGTACGTATTCCATAGTCAATGTCTTTCTGGTGAAGAAAATAACGCATACTTTGCATAGAACCTTTGATACCCGATTTAACTTCTATTGGACGTATCTTATCAGCAAGTTGTACTACGTAATCCACTTCAGCATTGCTGCCACTCTTCTCCCGATGCCAACAGAAAAGTGATTTTGGTTCGTAACAAGAGGATGATTTGACTATTTCGTTACCAACGAAAGTTTCTGCGATGGCACCACGATTTACAACTTGTATGTCAGTAGTGGATAGAATATCTGAAAGGTCTAAACCTAAAAGACATTGCAACAATCCAGTATCAAGGAATATCATACGACGATATTTTTCATTGATTTCTGCTCCCAAAGGTATTCCGTTGGCAGACGTATGGGTTACTGGATATACAAGTCCGGCAAGGATAAGAGTTTCAAGTGCTGTTTTAATCTGCTCGCTGTTTCCATCGCAGTTCACCTTGCTATATACGAATTTGCCAAGCCCTTGCTCGGCAACAGAACGGAATACGGCATCAATACGAACAGACGGGACACGCTGGCGATACTTTACAAAATCATCTCTAAACGACTGTATCAGGTCGCGCAATAGGTGCTGACACTCTTGCAAATTACCATCTTGACAATATCTGGATACCACAGCGGGCATTCCTCCCATAATCAGGAACAACCGCAATTTGCGCACGGCTTGCTCATGTATAGGTTCTGGAAGTGGATTAAATGGATTTGCTTTGGCTATCACACTTGCCAACATCTCATCACCCGTAGCCCACAAAAACTCCTCGTAAGAAAATGGATACATAAAGATACTTCTTATTCTTCCAACTCCATAGGATGGTAACGATTCTAAAGCAAACTCCAAAAGAGAGCCAGCCGCTATTAGATGTTGTTCTGGATACTTTTCATAAAAGTATCTTAAACGATTAATTGCTTGTGGGCATGCTTGTATCTCATCGAAAAACAAAAGGGTTTTGCCTGCAATAATTGGCTGATGAAGCTGTATTGACAACAATTGGCAGATCTCTTGTGGTGAATAAGTTCCGTCAAACATATAATGTATGTCAGGCCGTTCATTGAAATCCACTTCTGCAAAGTTATCAAATTGCTCCGAAAGATGCCGTACTGCAGTTGTTTTTCCAACTTGTCTTGCTCCTCGCAATAGCAGAGGTTTTCGGTCTGTTTGCTTTGCCCAGTTCTGAAGTTCTTTGTCTATATATCGTTTGTTATATTTAGCCATATCCTATATGTTACTGGTTTTCAGTCGCAAAGATACCACTTTTTTATGAAATTAAGAATCAAGAATTGGTTAAATTTTATAAAATTAGGGGCTAAGAATTACCTATATCAGAGAAAATTAGGGGCTAAAAGCTGCCCAAACCTTATAAAATTAGGGGCTAAGAATCACTCAAATCAGAGAAAATTAGGGGCTAAGAACAGAATTAAGACATTAGATAATGCCATAATGGCGAAGCGCCAAAAGGATGCCATCATCATCTACACTTGTAGTAACATAAGTAGCAGCAGCCTTCAATTCGGGGATGGCATTACCCATGGCGATGCCTGTTCCAGCCTTGAGAATAATGCTCATATCGTTGCCACCGTCACCGAAAGCGATGGTGTGGCTCATATCTATACCTTCTGCCTCTGCCATAGCGATAAGCCCTTTGCCTTTGTCAGCATCGCAATGGGTAATGTCGGTAAACTCCGGATGCCATCTGCCCGACACACAATGGGGCACTTGGGGCATGAGCAACGACTCATGGTGGGCATCAAAGAATGCCGACAACTGATAGACAGGTTCTTCCATAGCCACGTCAAGGGGCGTATCGTAGTCGATATTGGTCACCGCAAGGTCGTGTTCAAAGATACGTGCAATACACTCTTTGCTATTGAATGGCACCATGCGTGACTCGGTACAAACGAGACAAGCATCGTCATTCTGACGACAATCGTTGAGAATCAAATCCACATCGGCAGGGGCTATAGGCACACGACGAACGGTGCGCTCGCCTACAAAGCAATGTGCTCCGTTGGTAGTGATATAGCCGTCAATGAGATGTTCGATAGGTTTGAGATTGTTGAGAATATAATAGGGACGTCCCGTAGAAATATAGATGCGTGCGCCATTGGCCTTAGCCTGTGTGAGGGCAAGGATGGTAGATGGTGGTATCTGGTGGATTTTGAAACTAACGAGAGTACCGTCGATATCGAAGAAAAGGGCATATTGATGATCCATGAAATACAATCTTTATATTGTGAAACTAGTGGGTAAGAGGTTTATTTCCTACCGAAATCGGCAGGCACCTCACCCCATTTCTTGGTTTCCCACTTGATGATGGGGTTTGTCCAAGTGTGTGTGTTCAACCAACGCTCGGCGCGCTGGATAATCTGATAAAGTGGTTCTGTCTGTGGTGTGCGCTCAAGTTTGGTCTTACACTGGCGTTTCTTCACCCAAAGAATGGCATTGTAAGAATCACTATAAATGGTTTTTTGCGTTTGTCCTTGCTGTTGCATGAGTGCGAGTGCATGGACTATGGCGAGAAATTCACCGATATTGTTGGTGCCTTTCATCGGACCAAAATGGAACACACGGGCACCTGTAGCTAAGTCGATGGCCTGATATTCCATCGGACCGGGATTTCCGGAACAGGCAGCATCGACGGCCCACGCATCTGCCGTCACCTCAAGAGGCAACGGCAGAACGGTGTCGTTTCGATAGTCGGGAGGGGTCTGCATGGGCTACATACGCTCAGGAACCTCGATACCAAGCAGTGCCATGCCATTGCGGATGACTTTTGCCACGTTGCGTGCAATAACAAGACGCACGAGTTTCTTCTGCTCATCGGCCTCGTTGAGGATGCTATAGTCGTGGTAGAACTGGTTGAATACCTTTGTGAGTTCGTAGCAGTAGTTGGCAATGCCACTGGGACTGTAGTCTTTACCGGCCTGCTCTACGGCAGCGCCATACTCGCTCATCTTCTGAATGAGTTCGGTTTCCTTGTCGGAAAGAACTGCGGTGAGTGGTGCTTCGGATGCTCCCTGCTCGCCTGCCTTGCGCAGAATGCTGCGGATACGGGCATAGGTATATTGGATGAAAGGACCGGTATTGCCATTGAAGTCGATAGACTCTTCGGGATTGAAGAGCATATTCTTGCGTGCATCAACCTTCAGAATGAAGTATTTCAGGGCACCCATTCCCACGATGCGTGCAATCTCGTTGCGCTCGTCTTCACTCATATCGTCAAACTTACCCAGTTCCTCACTGGTCTTCTTGGCGTCGCTGACCATGAGTGCCATCAAGTCGTCGGCATCGACAACAGTACCTTCACGGCTCTTCATCTTACCATTGGGAAGTTCGACCATACCATAGGAGAAGTGGACAAGTTCCTTACCCCACTTGAAACCGAGGCGATCGAGGAGTATTGAAAGTACCTGGAAGTGGTAGTTCTGCTCATTGCCCACCACGTAAATCATCTTGTCGATGGGGTAATCCTGGAAGCGCATTTCAGCAGTACCGATATCCTGCGTCATATAGACACTGGTTCCATCGGAACGCAACAGGAGTTTCTGGTCAAGGCCCTCGTTAGTAAGATCGGCCCAAACAGAATTGTCGGCATGACGCTCAAAGAGGCCTTTGGCAAGTCCTTCCTCTACTTTGGCTTTACCCTTGAGATAGGTCTGCGATTCATAGTAAATCTTATCAAACGAAACACCCATCTTTTTGTAGGTCTCGTCGAAACCGGCATATACCCAGTTGTTCATCTTTTGCCAGAGGGCACGCACTTCGGGATCATTATTCTCCCACTTCACCAACATCTCGTGTGCCTCCTTAATGAGAGGAGCCTCCTGCTTGGCTTGTTCTTCGTCCATGCCACTTTCAACAAGTTGCTTTACTTCTTCGCGATAATGCTTATCGAAAGCAACATAGTAATCACCAATCAGGTGGTCGCCCTTCTTACCGCTTGTCTCAGGAGTCTCGCCATTGCCATATTTCAACCAAGCCAACATAGACTTACAGATATGTATGCCTCGGTCGTTGACAATATTGGTCTTCACTACACGATTACCGTTAGCCTGCATAATCTGTGCCAACGACCAGCCCAACAGGTTGTTGCGCACGTGTCCTAAGTGAAGTGGTTTGTTGGTATTGGGCGAAGAGTATTCGATCATCACCAACGGACTATTTTCATTAGCTTGACGCTCACCATAATGTTCATTGGCATTGATATCGTTGAGCAGGGCAAGCCATGCTGCTGGCGCAATGACCAGATTGAGGAAACCCTTCACAACATTGTATCCAGCGACAGCTTCGCAATGGTCTGCAAGATACTGACCAATCTCTTGTGCAGTCTGTTCTGGATTCTTCTTAGAAATCTTAAGGAAGGGAAATACCACTAATGTAAGATTACCCTCAAACTCACTACGTGTCTTCTGCAGTTGCACCATCTTTTCGGGCACTTGTTGTCCGTAAAGTGATGATACGGCCTCTTGTGCCGATGTGATTATCTGTGATTCTATATTCATATACCTATTATATTTAGAGTGCAAAGGTACGATTAAGTGAGCAGAATACAAAAAGAAATACCAAATTTCTTTTGGATTCTCGAACGTGAGTACCTAAGATGTGAAGCATCAGAGGTACGATTAAGTGAGCAGAATACAAAAAGAAATACCAAATTTCTTTTGGATTCTCGAACGCAAGTACCTAAGATGCGAAGCATCAGAGGTACGATTAAGTGAGCAGAATACAAAAAGAAATACCAAATTTCTTTTGGATTCTCGAACGTAAGTACCTAAGATGCGAAGCATCAGAGGTACGATTAAGTGAGCAGAATACAAAAAGAAATACCAAATTTCTTTTGGATTCTCGAACGCAAGTACCTAAGATGCGAAGCATCAGAGGTAACTACAAAGCCTTTAAAGGCATACGAATAAGCGATAGAAAAAAATACGCCACAGAAAATTATATGCAGAAATGCTTTCGCAATTGCTGGAAATTTCGTACTTTCGCATCAACTAAACACTAAAAAAGCAATTGCCTTATGAAGAAAATCGTAGTTTTGACAGGTGCCGGAATGTCGGTAGAGAGTGGACTGAAAACTTTTCGCGATGCTGACGGATTGTGGGAAAACTATCCCGTAGCACAGGTGGCAACACACGAAGGATGGCTCGAAAACCCCACTTTGGTGACCAATTTCTATAATATGCTGCGAAAAAAATGTCTCGATGCCAAACCCAATGAGGGCCATAAACTTGTAGCAGAACTCGAAAAGAAATATGATGTGACTGTAGTGACACAGAATGTGGATAACCTTCACGAGGCTGCGGGCTCATCAAAAGTAATCCATCTGCACGGCGAACTCATGAAGGTGTGCAGCAGTAGGGATGTAGATAACCCGCGATATCAGCAACTTCTCACTGCCGAGAACTGTGAAGTAAAGCCCGGCACACTGGCTGGCGATGGATCGCTTCTCCGCCCCTTTATAGTCTTTTTCGGCGAAGGCGTGCCAATGATCAGTCGTGCAGCGGATGAAGCAGAACATGCGGACATCTTTATTATCATCGGTACATCGCTCAACGTCTATCCTGCAGCCGGACTGGTGCAGTATGTCAGACCGGGAGTACCTGTATATCTCATAGACCCCCACCCCGTCAATGCCGGTTCCAACGTACAGCAAATACAGGCTGGAGCCAGCGAAGGCATGCGCCAACTCTCAAAACTGCTTCTTTCAGACTAACGCAAGCTATGGATTATAGGATTCATAAGCAATAATGGTCGCGAAATGTAAACAAGTGCTAAAATACTGATGTTTTCGCACACAGCAATTGATTCATATCAATAATATATGTTTATTTTGCGTAAAATATTCCAAAAAAGTTGCGTCGTTATGAAAATCATCGTAACTTTGCATCGTCAAAAAGAACAAGAGGTTCTTATCAGACATTCGGTTAATAGATTGTTTTAGGTTAGTAGTAATATTTATAGTTTTAGGTTTTTAGTTATTGGTAAAAAGAAAGTTTGAAATATGGATAACAGTGGTCGCCGTGAGGCTCCCATAACTTTCTTTTTTTTATAGAATTTTGTTTCATACAACATATACACGCCGCAAGGCAATCCAATCTTGAGGTTGGAAAACAAAAAGAAAGGATTTTTAGTTATACATAGGCTTTGGATGTCGCTGCTCGTGTTGAGTAGCGGCGTTTTTTTTATTTCCACCCACCATATTTCTCTCGTAAACCACCATTTCATAGCCGAAACCATTTCTGTAAGTCTATGGTTTGTTCCCAGTTTGTATTCCAACATCCTCAAATAGAACAATACATGACACAAATCATGTATTATTTGAAGAGTCTGTCATAGAAGCCTCTGTTCCTATGCAGGATGGAGTCAACTTCACGCCAATGCTTTTGTCCTTTCTGGTCTTGATTACAATTTTATACTAGATATGGTTGGTCTCGTCCATTTGCATGCCTCTATGTTGATAGAGGCAAAGACTACCTATGGCCATGACTGATAGATTAAGGAAAACAAAGTACGTAAGCAAGCGTTTCTGCTTGGCGCACTTAATAATCACGCCCCAACGATATTTGAGCCAGTTTATTAAAGATGGTGGATTCTGACATCGTCTTGCAGAGAAACAAGTTTCTTTCGATATATCGTCAACTAAGTATTATAGTAACAACAGAACTCAGAAAAGTCGCCAAGGTTTTAATTTGTGTCTAAGGACATTATACTTCGACGTCGGGATGAAATTCCACCACCTCTCCTTTGGCAAGTGATGCTGGTACATCAATAAGGCGCTGGTTGCTACTTCCACGGAAAAGGAGGTCTTCGTCGCGCAAGGATTTCACAAAGGGACCATCAACCAAAACGTCTATTTCATCGAGCAACTGCCGATAACGCGGTATCTTCACGATGGCCTCAAAGGTAAAACCGGTATAACACCAAATGGTCTTTTGAGTCTGGCTACGAATGGCACGAGCCAACTCGGTAAAGCCTTCTGCCTGATACAGGGGGTCACCTCCTGAGAATGTTACGTTGGCGTAAGGATCGGCTACAATGATTTTCATCACCTCGTCAGTGGTCATCGGATGTCCACCTCCTGGATTCCAGGACTGAGGATTGTGACAACCAGGACATTCGTGATGACAACCTGCACAATAGATAGAGGTCCGGAAACCCGGACCATCTACCATTGTGTCTTCTATGATATCAAGTACTTGTATCATGAGTGATTGACTGTTTGTTTCGTAGAAATCAATCCAACAATTATGTTGCTGATGGATTATTTCTCGTCGAAAAGATTCTGCTGTTGCGAACCTTCAATATGGGTCACACGATCGTTCAACTCGCAAAGTTTGCCGTGATTCCAACGATCGGTAGTTCCTACGAGGTAACCGGTAATGCGCTGCAACTTATCAATATGCTTGCTGCCGCACTTAGGACATACTTCCAGGTGTGAATCGGCATTCTCATATCCGCAGTCCATGCAACGGTTACGATTGTGGTTCACTGAGCCGTAACCCATATTCAACTGATCCATCATATCTACAACATTCATGATAACCTGTGGATTGTGGGTGGCATCACCGTCGATTTCAACATAGAAGATGTGACCACCACGAGTCATTTCGTGGTATGGAGCCTCTACTTCCGCCTTATAACGAGCTGAACATTTGTAATAAACGGGCACATGGTTAGAATTGGTATAATAATCACGATCGGTCACACCGGGGATTGATCCGAACTCGGCACGATCCTTCTTGGTGAATTTACCACTAAGGCCTTCTGCAGGAGTAGCAAGAACAGAGTAGTTGTGCTGATAGCGCTCAGAGAAATCATTGGCGCGGTCGCGCATGTAACCCACAATCTTCAGACCCAGTTTCTGAGACTCTTCGCTCTCGCCATGATGCTTTCCTGTCAGTGCTACAAGACATTCTGCCAAGCCGATGAAACCAATACCAAGGGTGCCTTGGTTGATGACGCTCTCAATAGTATCATCAGAATTCAGTTTGTCTGCACCAATCCAAAGACTCTTCATCAACAGTGGGAACTGTTTAACAAAAGCGGTTTTCTGGAACTGATAACGCTCATCGAGTTGCTTAGCAGCTATTTCCAACTCTTCATCGAGTTTTGCAAAGAACTTGGCGATACGAGCCTCCTGATCTTTCACATCCATACATTCGATGGCAATACGCACGATATTGATGGTTGAAAACGACAAATTACCACGACCAACAGAGGTCTTTGGACCGAAACGGTTCTCGAATACACGAGTGCGGCAACCCATAGTGGCAACCTCGTTCATATAGCGCTTGGGGTCATCGGCACGCCATGCATCACTTTGGTTAAAGGTAGCATCGAGGTTGAGGAAGTTGGGGAAGAAACGGCGAGCAGTCACTTTACATGCCAGCTGATACAAATCGTAGTTAGGATCTTGTGGCAGATAGTTGACACCACGCTTCTTTTTCCATATTTGGATTGGGAAGATGGCAGTCTCGCCATTACCCACACCCTGATAAGTAGAGTTGAGCAATTCACGCATGATGCAACGACCTTCAGCCGAAGTATCGGTTCCATAGTTGATACTTGAGAACACAACCTGATTACCACCACGTGAGTGAATGGTGTTCATGTTGTGAATAAAAGCTTCCATAGCCTGATGTACGCGACTGACAGTTTTGTTGATAGCATGCTGACGCACACGGTCTTTACCCTTCAAGCCATCAAGATCCTGCTTTAGATAGTCAATCAGCGGCTCATGATACAGGTCTGCAAAACTCTCACCATACAAATCTTCGAGCGCTTTCAGTTCCTCTATATACGATAGGCGTACGTATGGAGCCAAATAGAAATCGAAGGCAGGAATAGCCTGTCCGCCATGCATTTCGTTTTGTGCACATTCCAGAGAGATACAAGCCAGTACGGCAGCAGTCTCAATGCGCTTAGCAGGACGGCTGGCGCCATGTCCGGCAACAAAACCTTTAGTGAGAATATTGTCGAGAGGATGCTGACAGCAGGTGAGGGACTTCGTGGGATAGTAGTCCTTGTCGTGGATGTGCAGATAGTTGTGCTCCACGGCATCGCGGCTCTCAGGTGAGAGCAAATAGTCATCGACAAAGGGTTTAGTGGTTTCAGATGCAAACTTCATCATCATACCGGCAGGGGTGTCGGCATTCATATTGGCATTTTCACGTGTCACGTCGTTGTTCTTGATGTTGACAATATCAAGGAACACGTCGCGAGTCTTAGCCTTACGGGCAATGGAACGTTGGTTGCGATAGGCAATGTAGCGCTGTGCAACATCCTTTCTCGAACTCTTCATAAGCTCCATTTCTACCGAGTCCTGAATCTGCTCTACCGTCATCTGAGCACTGCCACGTGCGGCAATGCGGTCTGTAATAGTCTGTAGAAGGCTATCATCTTCACCTTTCTCTGTACTGATCATAGCCTTGCGAATAGCGGCCATAATCTTTTGCTCGTTGAATCCCACGATGCGTCCGTCGCGCTTTACTACTGTCTGTATCATGCTTTTATAACTTTTGGAATTATGAATTGGTTATTGGGTTGTTATTTTCCGTTTGCAAAGATACAAATAAATATTATAAGATTTTCGTTTTGGACAACTTTTGTTGTGTTAATAAATGTCAATTCGCTAACACACAATAAGTTACAAAACACAAATGGGAAACTTTTGAAAAAGTCCCCATTTGTAAGTTTTCTAAAAAGAAAACCCTATACTTATACAAGTTGTTTACGATAGCAACGATGCCTACGGTGCTGTCTGGCATCAAGATACTGCCATTGGCTGCGCACATTCTCATTGGTTTCCATCTGTGGCATAGCCTCTGCCCACTTGAAGCCATAGCGTTGAATCTGCTGAATGAGGTCGTCAAAAATGAGCGAATTGGCACCCTTGGCACGATATTCTGGTAGCACGCCGATAAGCAAAAGGTCGGCAGTATCCGTCTTATGCCACTTCAATGCACGCAAAAGATGCCACCAACCGAATGGTAACATACGCCCATCACGCGTTTGGCGAAGTGCTTTAGTAAACGAAGGGAAAGCTATTCCGAATCCTATCATTCGATGATCAGGAGTGTTCCAATCCTCAATACTGGTCACCAATTTCAAGTCCGCAATCTTAATATACTGTTCCACAAGCTGGTCAATCTGCTTCTCTGAGAGTTGGCTGTAACCATAAAGGTCCTTGTAAGTGGCATTGATAATATCAAATACTTCACGTCCTTTACCTCCTTCAACAAGTTCCTTTCTTGTAAATTTATGTATTTGAAGATTGTAGCGCTTGCGTATCATCTGGGCAATTTTATGGAATTTCTCAGGCACCACTTCAGGCACTTTCACCCGATATTCCATATAGTCATTGTCTTTGACAAATCCTTCCAACTGCTCCATATGTTTTATATAATAAGGGTAGTTGTAGTTGATATACATCGTGGCATCTTCATCGAATCCTTCAATCAGCATACCTTCACGATCCATATCAGTAAATCCGAGTGGCCCAGCTATTTCATTCATGCCTTTCTGGCGTCCCCACTGCATGACAGCATCCATCAGTGCACGGCTCACGCAAGCATCATCGATGAAGTCGAACCATCCGAAACGCACCTCCTTGCGGTTCCATCGCTCATTAGCCCGATGGTTGATGATGGCTGCAACGCGTCCCACAACCTTCCCGTCTCGCATAGCAAGATAGTATTCCGCCTCGCAACATTCGAACGCCGTATTACAGTCATGTCGCAAAGTATTCATCTCTTCGGAATAAAGAAACGGAACAGCCTGCTTACACTCACGATACATCTCGTAGTAAAACTGCACAAACTGTTTCAATTCCTGACGTGTGGTTACTTTCTTTATTTCTATATTAGTCATCATCGCCTTATGCTTAGTAGTAGATTCGATAGTACCCCGACCGAGAATCGAACTCGGAACTAAGCTTTAGGAGAGCCTTGTTATATCCATTTAACTATCAGGGCAGCCGAAATGCGACCACAAAGGTACGAAATATAATTGTAATATGATTATTTTTGAGTACCTTTGTAGCATATTTCTAATACAAATATTGATATTATGGGAAAATTAGTCATCAACTCGTATGACGAGTTTGCCGCCCATCTGGGCGAGGAATTAGGTGCTTCCGATTGGTTGCAAGTAGATCAAGATCGCATCAATCTCTTTGCTGATGCTACACTCGACCACCAGTGGATACACGTGGACGTAAAGCGCGCAAAAGAGGAGAGTCCTTACAAGAGCACCATTGCTCATGGTTACTTGACGTTAAGTCTGTTGCCATACATGTGGGATCAGATTATTGAAGTCAACAATATCAAGATGTTGGTCAACTACGGCATGACTGACATGCGCTTCGGCCAACCTGTTATCACCGGCAGTCGCGTGCGCCTTGTCACTACTCTTCATGCTATTCAAAACCTTCGCGGTATCTGTAAGGCTGAAATTAAGTTCAAGATTGAAATTGAGGGACAACGCAAACCAGCCCTTGAGGGTATTGCTGCCTTCCTTTATTATTTCGAGTAAAGTTCTCTATCAACTGCGGAAAGAAACCGCACTATCCCATACATCAGACGTACTCACTCTATTCGAGTGACGTTCTCGACAAAGACGGTTGTAGTGGTTTCGAAACTAAGATATCAGTTCTCGTTCGACCTTCTTTCCTATTGATGAATTGAAAAAGCGAGCCCGTTTCCATGTGGAAGCGGGCTCGCTATATATATTAATAAGGTGTATCCTTATGCTTTTGCTTCTCCGGCATTATCTTCACGGATAGTCTTACCCATTACAAGGAATGCAGTAGGAGCAGCTATGAAGATAGACGATAGCGTTCCGAAGATTACACCCAGCAACATTGCGAATGAGAATGAACGGATACTGTCGCCTCCGAGAACGAAGATACACAGCAATACGATCAATGTAGTCACAGAGGTGTTGATGGTACGGGCCAGTGTCTGGTTGAGCGAACCATTAAACAATGACTGCAAATCGCGCTTTGCATAGAGGCTGTGGTTCTCACGTACACGGTCGAATACCACCACCTTATCGTTGATAGAGTAACCGATAACGGTCAGGATAGCACCGATGAAGGTTTGGTCAATCTCCAACGACATGGGGAGAATGCCCCAGCATACCGAGTACATTCCTATAACGATAAGGGCATCGAGTGCCAATGCTACAGTAGCACCTACAGAGTAAGCGAGGTTGCGGAAACGCAGCAATATGTAGAGGAAGATGGCAATCAATGCGATGAATACGGAGATGATAGCACCGTGAGTAATATCCTTAGCAACAGAAGGACCAACCTTTGATGAGCTAATGATAGAACCACCCTTGCGGATATCCGGGTTCTTAAAGTCTTCAACGCTCTCCTGACTAACCAGTCCAGCCTTCTTCAATGAGTTATAAAGAATAGTTTCAGCCTTGTCGTCCACCTGAGGATTGTTTGATTCGATATCCCAGTTGGTAGAAACACGAACTGTCTTTCCATCAGTACCGAGTGCGATAACGCTGGTGTTTGCCTCTTTGCCTGCGTTCTCACCAACGGTGTTGACGAATGCGCCAGCCAATGTAGTGCGTACCTGCTCAACAGGTACAGACTTGTCGAGTGTTACCACGTAGTTTCGACCACCGGTGAAGTCGATACTCTTGCTAAGTCCGCGAACAGCGAAGCTTATGCAGAACAGAACTGCCACAACAGCCCAGATGGTGAATGACTTCTTATATGCACCCATGAAGTTGAACTTGGTATTCTGCATCATGTTGCGTGAATAAGCGGTGGTAAAAGTGAGATTCTGCCACTTATCCTTCTTCATCTTGCCGTCATAAACCAGACGTGTCATGAATACAGCGGTGAAGAATGATACACAGATACCGATGATCAAAGTAGTAGCGAAGCCTCTGATAGGACCTGTTCCGAATACGTAGAGGATGATACCAGTAATCAACGAAGTGAAGTTAGAGTCGAAGATGGCCGAGAAGGCATTCGAGTAACCGAGGTTGAGTGCTTCTTTCACGGTATGTCCCTTGCGGAGTTCTTCCTTCGTACGCTCATAGATAAGCACGTTGGCATCCACTGCAGTACCCAATGTGAGCACGATACCGGCAATACCCGGCATGGTCAGGGCAGCTTGGAATGACGTCAAGATACCAAGTGTGAAGAAGAGGTTGAAGAGCAATGCAATATTTGCGAGCATTCCAGGAATGAATCCATAGAGCATTACCATATAAATCATCAGCAGTACGAAAGCTACAACGAATGAGATAGCGCCCTGCTGAATAGACTGTGCACCGAGTGAAGGACCTACAACCTCTTCCTGTACGATACGTGTAGGAGCAGGCATTTTACCTGAGTTGAGGGTGTTGGCAAGGTCTTTAGTATCTTCAATAGTGAAGTTACCAGTGATAGAAGAGTTACCACCGTCAATCTGTGTAAGGATACGCGGTGCGCTATATACGGCATCGTCAAGTACGATGGCAACAGCACGACCGATATTCTGCTTGGTAATCTGTGACCAGCGGCGTGCACCGTCAGAGTTCATCTGCATAGAAACTGATGGGTGCCCCATCTGGTCGAACTCATCTTTAGCCCCGGTGATAACGTCACCTTCCAGTGGAGCGCGTCCGTTTGGCTCAGTCACTTTCAATGCGTAGAGAGCGAAGATATCACCACGAGTATTCTGTCCACCAAAGTCTTCAGCTTTAGCACCCCAACGGAGTTTGCACTCAGCAGGCAACACTTGGTTGGCAATATCAGAATAGATAATCTTGTTGACCTCTGCAGTATCGCGTGCATTAGCGTAACCTACGATGGCAAGACCATCACCCTGCATGGGCTGGAGTACAGAGAAGAGTGGGTTCTGCTTCTTTGCAGCAGCAATAGCCTTTGCTTCTTCTTTGCTTGCATTAGCTTTTCCAGCATTGAGCTTTGCAGCCAAATCGTTGGTTGCGGCCTTTGCATTTGCAGTAGTATCAGTAGCTGTTGTGTCGGCTTCTGCCTCAGCAGCACCACCTGTTACGGCATATTTCTGATTGAGCTGGCTCAGCAATGGTACGATTTCCTTGGTGTTGTAGGTCTCCCAGAACTCCAAGTTTGCACTACCTTGCAACAATTTGCGCACGCGCTCTGGCTCTTTGATACCAGGCATTTCAACCATGATTCGTCCGCTTTGTCCTTCCAGTTTCTGGATGTTAGGCTGTACCACGCCGAATTTATCGATACGGTTGCGTACCACATTGAATGAGTTGTCCACAGCAGACTGCACTTCAGTGCGCAGTGCGCGTTCAACTTCAGCATCGCTGCTGCTGGTGCTCACTTTGCCTTTCATCTGCTGTGTAGCAAAGATGGCTGCGAGTGGACGACCGTTTCCTTCTTTTTTCCAATGTTTCACGAAGAGTGTTATGAAGTCTTCCTGACTTGTTTCCTCTTCTTTTTTAGCTTCTTCCATGGCCTTTTTGTAGGCAACGTCTGTCTTGTGGTCAGCGAGTACGTCAACAACGTCTGGCACTGAAACCTCAAGAATCACGTTCATACCGCCCTTCAAGTCAAGTCCGAGGCCGATTTCCATTTCGCGGCACTGCTTGAAAGAGTAGATTCCGCAGTACACTTTCTCGTTCATGATAGAGTCGAGATACTCCTGGCCTTTCTCTTCAGTCATGGCCGCTGCCTTATTCTCGTGGTAGCGTGTCACGAAGGAGAAGGAGAGGTAGAAGATACACACGAGTATCAGAACCAGTGCGATGAATTTTACGATTCCTTTGTTTTGCATTTTTTTATTGTTTTATTTTATTTTGTATATTTTTTCCCAAATAGTTTGCAAATATACTTATTTTTCTTCACTTAGCGAAATTTCTCGCTGAAAAACGTGTATTTTTCAAGGTTTTCCGTTGATTTTAAGCCAACAGACTATGGGATAATGGTCGCTGGCATCTATTTTATTGTCTATCTTGCAGTTGTATGGTTGTATATCGTTGGAACAGAAAATGTGGTCTATGCGGAAGTAAAATCCTTTTTGATTGTACGACCATCCGAGTCCTTTTCCTGTTGTGGTGAAGCAGTCTTTGAGTACTGTAGATACTTTGTGGCGCGAGTAGGAAATGGGGTTGTCGTTGAAGTCTCCGCAGAGTATGATAGGATACTGCTTATGTTCTTCCACGTATTGACATACTGCATCAATCTGCGGAGCACGCCTTGCCGATGATTCCGCCAGTGTGATGAGCAGTTTTTTTGATTCATGTTTGGCCTCTTGTCCCTTGATATTGCCTTTAATGATGTTCTGGTAGTTATGTCGGTCTTCTGTTGAGAGGTGTGTTCCTTCGAAGTGGTTATTGATTACCAATAGTGTATCGTTTCCCACTTGCAGATACCAAGCCACACTACCATTGGCCTCTGAGCGATAGTTGATTCGTTCTTTTCGTATGATGGGAAACTTGGTATGTATGCCAACTCCATTGATGGCAGGTCCTGGATTGAAGTGGACAGTATCGTTATAGGCAAATGTCTTCTGAAATTCTTTAAATGCATATCTTCTCCACGTATCCACATCTTCTTGCAGACAGACGATATCTGGCTGTTCATCATGCAGATATTGGCACACGGTCCCAAATCCATCTTCATATTTATAGTTGCCCCCATAGGTGCATACGTTATATGAAATGAGCTTTATTGCGCCTTCATCAGGATCTGTAAATTGCATATTGAGTGGCATATAGGTGCTGATGGGAATATATGTTGCAACATATCCGAGGATAGGAATCCACACCATTCTCCACTTGAATGTGAGCCAGAAGAAGAGGAAACACAAGTTGATGAGTAGCAAGATAGGGAATGTCATTCCAACGCACGACAATACCGGATGGTCGGCAGGATTGAGTCTATCAGAGAATCCCACGGCCAGCATGATGAGTACCAGCGCCATATTGGCGCCTGCTACCATCGTTATAGTGAACTGTTTGAGTCGCTTAATCAATTTCTATTGCTTTGTTCAAACAGTTTCTTCTTTTCCTCTTTAGTCAGACTGTCATATCCGCTTTTTCTGATTTTGTCGAGTATAGCGTCTATTTCTGCCTGCCGTGCGCTGTCTTCTTCCTTTTCTTTATGTTCCTCCCAACGTGGTGTTTCGGTAGAAGGCTGATAGTGGAAGGTGTTGCGGCGCTTATTCTCATATTGTTTCTTCATCTGTTGGAAGAAACCGTTTTGGCCATTACATCTCTGTTCAATGTTCGGATGTTTCCGCCAGTAGCGTATGAGCAGAAATCCGAAGAGCATACCACCAAGATGTGCCATGTGTGCTATTCCGTCGCCCGGAGTATTCAATGCCGACCACACTTCTATCACGATATATCCCCCGATGAGCCATTTTGCCTTGATGGGGAATGGGAATGGAATGATAAACATTCTCTCGTTGGGGAATGTCATACCGAATGCCAACAGAATGGCATAGACGGCTCCCGACGCTCCTACTGTGGTCCACAGATTAAGGTACGCTTCGGTTGTAATTCTTCCTGACGATGTCATTACGAAATCGTATGCCGCAAGGTTTTCGTTGGCATAGTTGATGTATTGCACACCTTCCTGTATGATACCTGCTCCTATTCCACATACAAGATAGTAGATAAGGAATCGTTTTGGTCCCCAAACTCGTTCCATAACGGTTCCAAACATCCATACTGCAAACATGTTGAAGAATAGATGCATGAACGAACCGTGCATAAACAAGTATGTAACGAGTTGGTAGAACGAAAAGTCTTTGGCCATGAAGAAATGCAAACCGAATGTTGCTGTGAGATCGAGGCCTTGTTTTTCAAACACCCATGTGGCAAAGAATGCCAGTACATTGATGATGAGCAGGTTCTTTGTAATACTTGGTATATTATTCATCGTGTTGTTCCTTCGTTTTATTATATGTAAGCTCTTGTTATTTCTTTTCGGTCGCAAAATTACTAAAAATCTTGCTGTTTCGGCATGAAAAGTGCCTTGTAAGCGGTTTTTTTTAGTAAAAAACTCACTTTTTTTGATTTTTTGTTTGTTTTTTGAATACTTTCCCCTATATTTGCCAAGAAATTAAATAAGAACCGACAAAAACTATTAATAATTTATCAAAAAAATCAGAATTATGAACAAGACAGAATTGATTGACAAGATTGCAGCCGAGGCAGGATTGACAAAGGCTGACTCTAAGAAAGCCCTTGAGGCCACCGTATCCGTAATTAAGGCCGCTCTCGCCGCAGGTGATAAAGTTCAGCTCGTAGGTTTCGGTACTTTCGCCGTTGCTGAGAAGCCCGCTCGCGAGGGTATCAACCCCCGTTCAGGTGAGAAGATCACCATCGCTGCAAAGAAGGTTGCCAAGTTCAAGGCTGGTGCTGAGTTTGCAGAGGCTATCAACAAGTAATCTGTGTCTTTAGACCCAACAAAGAATAGGGGACTCCGTTTTGGAGTCCCCATTCTTTTTTCAGTCTGTTTCCTTTTTGGGCTGATAAGTATCAGTTTCTGACATCAGGGCTGTTTTCCGATATATGCCAGAATACCTCCATCCACATAGAGAATATGTCCGTTGACAGCATTTGATGCGTCTGAAGCGAGGAAGACAGCAGGTCCCATGAGTTCTTCAGGTTCGAGCCAGCGTCCTGCAGGTGTTTTGGCGCAGATAAAGCTGTCGAATGGATGGCGGCTACCGTCTGCCTGACGTTCGCGCAAGGGTGCGGTTTGTGGTGTTGCGATATATCCTGGACCGAGTCCGTTACACTGGATATTGTATTCACCAAACTCCGAGCAGATGTTGCGTGTGAGCATTTTCAGTCCGCCCTTAGCCGCTGCGTATGCCGAAACGGTTTCTCTTCCGAGTTCCGACATCATAGAACAGATATTGATAATCTTACCATGTCCCTTCTTAATCATGCCTGGCAATACTGCTTTTGATACGATGAAAGGAGCGTTGAGGTCGATGTCAATCACCTGTCGGAAGTCTTCTACCGACATTTCTGTCATGGGGATTCGCTTGATGATTCCAGCGTTGTTGACGAGAATATCGATAACGCCCAACTTCTTTTCGATGTCGCTAACCATAGCTTTCACCTGCTCTTCATCGGTCACGTCACAGATGTATCCGTGAGCCTCAATACCCTTAGCCTTATAGTCGGCAAGAGCTTTATCAAGGTGTTCCTGCTTGCGGCAGTTGAAAGCAATTTTTGCACCAGCCTTAGCATAGGCTTCCGCGATAGAAAATCCGATACCATAGGCAGCACCGGTAACGAGGGCTACTTTGCCCTCCAATGAAAATAGATTTGTCATATACTTATGTTTTATTTCAGATCAGTAATGAGTGAGAAGTCTTGGTCACCATAGTCGAGGTTTTCGCCGCCCATACCCCAGATGAAAGTATAGTTGTGTGTGGCAGCAGCCGAGTGTATGCTCCATTCTGGCGAGAGCACAGCTTGGTCGCCTTTCATCCAGAGGTGGCGTGTCTCTTCCACTTCGCCCATGAAGTGGCAAACGGCCTGATCTTCGGGAATCTCAAAGTAGAAGTATGCTTCCATACGTCTTGAGTGCACGTGAGCAGGCATGGTATTCCATACAGAACCGGGTGCGAGTTCGGTCATACCCATTTGCAGTTGACAAGTAGGCAGCACTTGATTGACGAGCATCTTATTGATATCGCGCTCGTTAGAAGTTTCGAGTGCACCCATGTGAGCCACTACCGCATCCTTTTTAGTTACTTTCTTGCAAGGATATTGCTTGTGTGCGGTAGTAGAGTTGAAGTAGAATTTCGCAGGCTGCTTAGCATCTTTCGATTCAAACACCACGTCACGGTCGCCACTTCCGATGTAGAGTGCCTCCTTATAGTCGAGTTCAAAAGTTTCGTCGCCCACCTTTACGATTCCGGCTCCACCCACGTTAAAGATACCCACTTCACGTCGTGTAGTGAAAAAAGGAGCTTTCAGCGGATCGATGGCTTCGAGTTTTAGTGGCTCGTTGACAGGCATTGCTCCACCTACGACCATGCGATCATACATAGAATAAACCATATTCACCTCGTCTTGGGCGAATACTTTTTCAATTAGGAAATCGCGTCGGATTCGTTTAGTGTCATAGCTTTTTGCATCTTCGGGATGCGCTGCATAACGAATTTCATAATTTGTTTTCATAAGTGTGATGATTTGTTCTAGTTAAATTCGTACTGCAAAGGTACGATTAAGTGAGCAGAATACAAAAAGAAAAATTAAATTTATTTTTTATTCTCGAACGACAGTACCTAAGACCGTAAGGTCAAAGGTACGATTAAGTGAGCAGAATACAAAAAGAAAAATTAAATTTCTTTTTTATTCTCGAACGACAGTACCTAAGACCGTAAGGTCAAAGGTACGATTAAGTGAGCAGAATACAAAAAGGTTGCCGTTTCTGCCTCTTTCTACAGAGTTGTGGCGAAAGGACGAAACCGCAGGCAAGCCTGTGTTCGCCGCCTATAGTTTGCGAATCAGGGTCAGTCCGTCGCGCAGCGGGAGGATGACACGCTCCACACGGGAGTCCTGTCTGACATAGTCGTTGAAAGAGACGATGCCTTGGGTTTGCTGGTCTTTCCCGTAGGAAGGATCCACCACATGACCGTCCCACAGGGTGTTATCGGCAAGGATAAAGCCACCCTTGCGCACCACCGAGAGTGCCATTTCGTAGGTTTCGCGATATGTGCGCTTGTCGCCATCTATGAAAGCAAGGTCGAAGCTGACGCCGAGTCGGGGCGCTTCGGTAATGGCATCGCCAATGAGAAAGGTGATGCGGTCAGCCCATGGCGACTGTTCTATCCACGGACGGGTGAAGTCCTCTTGCTCGTCGTTGATTTCGAAAGTGTAGAGATGTCCGCCATCTTCCAGTCCTTCAGCCATTGACAAGGCGCTATAGCCACTAAACGTACCCACCTCAAGCACATTCTTGGGGCGTATCATGCCGACCAACATTTTCAGCAGTCTGCCCTGGAGGTGACCCGATGCCATGCGTCCATGGAGCAGATGGATATTGGTAGCACGCCAAAGCTTATAGAGATAGTCGGGCTCTGGGTCTGAATGGGTCAGTATATAGTTGTCGAGCGTCATCCGATGAGTGCTTCAATAGCCAGACGGTAGGAGTCGAGTCCGAAACCACAGATCACTCCGCGACAGGCTGGCGAGAGATAGGAATGGTGGCGGAATGGTTCGCGCTGATGCACATTGGAGATATGTACCTCTATCACTGGACTTTTCAGCGACCTGATGCAATCGTGCAGCGCTATAGAAGTGTGG
Source organism: Prevotella sp. P4-119 (assembly GCF_002251345.1). NCBI lineage: Bacteria > Pseudomonadati > Bacteroidota > Bacteroidia > Bacteroidales > Prevotellaceae > Prevotella > Prevotella sp. P4-119. Next base: position 80,097 of record NZ_NPJB01000023.1, read on the forward strand.
GTGTATGCACCGGCGTTGAGCACGATGCCATCTACCGTAAATCCATCTTGCTGCATGCGGTTGATGAGTTCTCCCTCTACATTGCTCTGATAGTAGTCTATCTCCACATCGGGATAACGCTGCCGCAGCGTAGGCAGATAACTTTCAAACGACGAGGTGCCGTAGATGCCTGGTTCGCGCTGTCCGAGCAGATTAAGGTTGGGACCGTTCACAATAAGTATTTTCATCTGTTTCATCTTTTTTTGCGTGGTGCAAAGATACAACATTTTTTCAAATCCAGCCCCATTATCGCGATAAAATCGCACGATACCTGGCGGCACCATGTCTCATAGAACAGAAACCTTCGATTACTTGCTCTTAAGCGGAGAACTTTCGCTCATTTCTATGAGGAATGCCCATTTGCCGTCGGTAAGTTTCTGCAGCGTGATAGTGCCACCCATGGCTTCCATGATTTTGTGGCACAGGGGCAGTTCGAGATTGCTTCGGTCGCTCTGTGCATAGGGCTGCCTGTCGTTGAAGGCATCAAACAGTTCGGTTTTGTCTTTATCTTGGAAGTTGGCATGTGCCATCACCCAGATTTTCACCTGCTTGCCATCGCCCTCACATTTCACTTCCACCTGCCCTTCGGTCTTACGACAGTCGGCATTGAGTATGGCGTATGTCAGTACTTGCGAAAGACGCTTGGGATCAGCATAGACATAATGCTCCCGTCCGGCAGGTATCAGCGTAAACTCAAGGTTGTTACACTGCTCTTGTGTTTCGTGGATATCTGACAGTGTTGTTTCCACATTGACATTGGCTCTATACAACTGGAAGTCGTTCAGACCAGCCTTTCCGAGGTCGATGATGTCGTCGAAGAGGTTGATGAGCTGCGTTTTGTTGTTGGCTATGATTTTCATCATCCTGCGCTCGTCTTCGCTCAGATGGTTCGTATCAATCATGTCGATAGACATCTGGATGACATGGAGCGGATTGCGGATGAGTTTGCCCATATTGGCTATGAAGCGGGTCTTGCCGGCTTCGTTCTCTTTGGTAAGGACAAGCAGTTCTTTGGTTTTCTTCTTGAGTTTGCGTTCAACGACAGCTATGGTGAATAACACTATCAGGAAGAATGCCATAATGATGAGGCCAATAATGACATACACCTTGTTGCGCTCTAAGAAACTCACGGGTTTGCCGTAGTAAACGGCATCAGCGGGATAGAGTTCTTCGGGTATGCCGTAGGCTTTCAGCGTGTTGTAATTGAGGTATCTTTTGGCATTGTCGAGCTGTATCAGAGGAATATCTTTGGGTTGTGTGCCGTTCTCTATCTTCGAAAGCACTTCTTGCAACTTCTCTATGAATTCGTCGGAAGTGGGATATACGCCTCCTGCCAATGCGCCATCTCTGATGCCCAAATCGTAAAGTCCGAAAGCGGCATCGCCAGTCAACTGGCCCACAATCTGTCGCATGGCATTGTCGGGATATAATGCACGGGTGGCATTCTGGTTCTGACTGATCCACGAATCGAAGATTACTGTTGTGTTTTTGGGCAGTGTCATCAGTCGGTTTTGCAACTCGGCAGTAGTCATCTGCCTATTGTTGAGGTCGATGAAATTGATGTCGGGATGGTATTGCTCCAACACTTTTCGCGTTTTATATCTTGAAAGATAGCCTATCTGCCATGAATTAGTGACAAGGGCAAGATTCTTGGTATTCGGTTTGAGTTGTAAAGCCAATTCAATGGTCTCGTGTATAGAATAGGGATCGGTGATGAGTGCGGCATTGAAGCCGCGACGCGACTCTTCCAGTGGTATCTTCATACTTTCCACACACTCCTTACCACTGTTATAGTCCTTGGCACTGAAGGTGTATTCGCCAGAGAAAACAGCAACGCAAGGCACCTCTTTCCATGCGCCTTTCATAAATGTGCGATACATAATCCATGCTTCCTCACCTATCAGAATGACTATTTCCTTGCCTGTGGCATCATTGGTGTTCATGATAGATTCGGCTTTTTCCCGCATCAATACGCTGTCGCGCTGGGCTACAAGGTCAAGAAATTCCACTTCTACCGTCAACCGTCTGTTGACTGCATAACGTGAAACTACGGCACTGGCGAGGTTTTCCGCCCATGCATATCCCTGGAAATAAGAACTCAATACGAGCACTTCTTTCTTGCTTTGCGCCTCTTCTGACTGTGCTTGAACACTGGATATGGTTATGATTGACAGAAAAAATATAAACGCTATCGTTCTTTTCAGCATACTCATGTGGTGTATTATCATTTCCTATTTACTATCATTGGTTTAATTTTCTGCAAAGATACAACAATTTTTCAATTTTTAGAACTACAATGGTGATAAAATTACAGAGTAAATTGCAAAAGAAATATAATTGTCGCTCAGCAATAAAATGGATTGTTTTTTTGATAACGTTTTGGCAAGGAGTTTTAGATGCTTGGCAAAAGTATTGCCCAACGTTTAGCAAGGGTATTGTCTAACATTTGGCAAGAGTATTGTCTAACGATTGAAAAAGGTCTTTTCAACATTTGATAAAGATGTTATCCAACGTTTGATAAAGATGTTATCCAACGTTTGATAAAAGTATTATCCAACGTTTGATAAAGGTGTTATCCAATATTGGATAAAGGTGTTATCCATCGTTGGATAAAAATATTATCAAGGTTTGAAAAAGTGCTGATAAATCTCACTAACCCTATTTATACATTGATATACGTGGGTCGTTTAGCAGTTTCATGGTTATGAGAGATGGAAATCCGGTGGTCGAAGTGTGGTCGAAAACACCTGAAAGAAAAGCATTCGACCACCGCATAACATTCTGTTTCGCTTGATGTTATACCGTCATGGTGGTCGAGTGGTCGATTTTTGCAACATCGCGCGTGCGTAGGCGTACGCGCGTATATAGAGAAAGAGGTTCGTCTGACCATATCAAACGAACCTACCATTTTATATCACTTTCTCTCGCCATGGCAAAATTTAAGCAAGCTTAATTCTGCTCATTGGGCTTAACACAAACGCTCTTATTATCAAACGATGGTTTCTATAAAGTTTATGTTTCTATCATCAATAATTCTCTAAATGAAAGTGTGGCAACCATGGTCAGCAATACAAATAAAATTCTTTTCATAGTCCTATAAATTAAAAAAAGACAACTAATATTACATAGACTGATGAACAATATCCATATTGATTTTTTCACCCAACAATCACATAGTCTTCACTTCAATCTTCTCTCCAATTCCTGTTCCACCTTTTCGGGCTCTAAGTCGCGTGCCACTATACGTCCGCTATTGTCGGCAACAATCATGGCGGGGACTGCGGATATGCCCAACTGGGTTGCCATGGGAGAATGGAACATCTTACCATCGCACACTACGGGCCATGGGATGGAGTCGCGATCTACACGGTGGCGCACGTCTTTGATATTACCATCGAGACAGAGTGTCACCACGGCGAGTTTTGAACCGTAGGTCTTCTGGAGTTTCTGCAAACGGCGCTGTATGTCACCACTCTGATAACTCCATGTTGCCCAGACATTGACCACATTGACCTTACCATTGAGCTGTGCTTTCGATACGGGACGACCTTTAAGATCGGTAGCGGTAAACGAAGGGAGGACAGCACCCTGACGGTTCTTCTTCAGTACATCGAGTTGGCGGCGCAGCGTGAGCAACCGTGCATTGTTGGGTTGCGCCTTCAACATCACTGCTGCCAATTGGGCGGCTTGGTCGAAATCGGCATCTATGGTCAAGACAAAATAGCGATTGAGCAGATAAGTGCTAATGGGCGATTCGGGATGCTTACGGATATAGTCTGCCACCTCTTTACGCTCTTCAGGCGGTGTGAGGCGGTTGAGTTGTGAACGCAGATCGGTGAACTGCTCGTTGATCTTAGACCCTTTCACCGTAATCTCCTTCAGATGGGTGGCGTCGCCTTTGATATTGAGCGAAGTGCCAGGAGTGGCAAACACGGGCAGTTCGCTATAGTTGGGGAAGATGATGATAAAGGTATAGTCGCCCTGCACGGCTTTCTCGTAAGAGAAACGTCCGTCGCGCACCTTGATGGTATCGGTGCCCGTCATGCCTCCATCGGGACTATACACATAGAATTCGCCTTGATTCAGGTTTCTGAGTCGGCCCTCAAGACGGAATTTGTTACCGCTGATGCCACACGAAACGAGAATCAAGACGAACGAAATATATCCAAGAATTTTTCTCATTCTTTATTTGCTAACCTTGCTCAGCTCCAAGTCGTTGGCAGCATACTGAGCCAGTTTGGGATCTTTCTGGATGGCGCTGCGCAGATAAGAAGCTGCTGCGTCGTTGTTGCCCTGACGTGCATTGACAATGGCGTTGAGATAGTCGGTCATAGCGTCGGGATTCTTCACGTTAGCCAGTGTCTGAGTGGCACGGGCGTAGTCTTTATTGAGCAACTGTGCCAGAGCAGCGCTGTTAGAGTTTACACCTGCGAAGTCTTGCTGTGCCAGAGCGTAGTTGCCCTGTGCCAGATGCAGGTTACCCAGAGCCTCTGCCAGATTGTTGGCACCGGCTGCACGTGAGATATAATCCTCTGCGGTCTTAGCATCACCCTGCTGCAGAGCCAGCAGACCCATGTTGGCATTGGCCTCAGCATTCTTAGCATCGAGGGTGCGTGCCATGCTCAGATATTTCTGTGCCTCGGCATTGTTGCCCTTCTGCATAGCCAGTACGGCGAGGTTGTTGTAAGCGCGGCTGTCCTCACGATAGAGGTTGGTTGTGGTTTTGAGAATGTCCTCACGCTGTGCATCGGTATCGGCGATAGATGCTGCATAGAGCAGTTCCTCAACGCTGAGCTTAGAAGCATCTTCTTTATACTGAGCGAAAATCTGATCGTCATCGCGACCGATTGTCTCATAGTTGATGGTCATGCGGGCACGACGCAGTTCGGGCAGAATGCCGTCTGCCAATTCGCGGAAGCCCTGACTCATGTTCTTAATCTGCTGCTCACGCTCCTGTGGGTCCTGATACATAGAGAGAACGCGGAGGATAACATCCTTGTCTTGAATGTTGCTGGCTTTAACCAACTCCTGGAAACCTTCCCAGTCCTGTGCGGTATATTGTGAAGAGAGGTTGGCGTCGATCTTGGCAGCCTTCATCTGTTTCTTCACGTATGACTCGGTGTTCTTCTGACGCTTGTTGGCGAGCTTCTCGTTGAGAGACACACCACCATCGGGCGAAGCATAGGCTGAGATTTCTACATTATTGATATTGAGACCTTCCTGATCCTGTGCAATGCGCTTGAGCAGACTGGTGAACTCCTGTACGGAATTGCTCTTCAACTCGCTCTTGCGAAGTTCAGCCTGCTGGATGAGGAACTTGATAGTAGCATCAAACTTCTGTTCGTTGACACGCTGGAATGCATCCTGCGATGTGCAGGGATTAGCACTGGTAATGGTAGAACGATAGAGTTCGCTGGTGGCAATCACACCTGTTGCAACCTTGACAGCTGGTACTTGCACCTCTTTCTTACCAACGCGTGCGTTGAAGGTGAGATAGAGGTCGCTCTTCTGCATGGCAGGCTGATAAGCGAAATTGGCTTTCATGGTATAGTGGCCGCCTACCTTATAGGAGATGGACTGATCGTTGCCCAACACCTTTTCGCCCTGGAATGTTGCACTCTGTCCCTTAACGGCAGTCTCTACGCCATTGTCGGTGAAGCGCAGTTCCGGTGTTACGGTAACCACAGCTTTCTTGGCCATATACTTCTCAGGGAACATACCATTGATTGTTGCAGGTACCTGACCCGACTCGGCAACCAACGGATTGGGTACTACCTTGAAGTTGTCGGCAGACAATTCTCCAAGCTTTCCACCACACGATGTCAGTGCGGCAACTGCCACTGCTGACAGAAATACTAATTTCTTCATTATTCTATCTGTTTTTTACCTGTTTTTTTAAGATATTGCAAAGATAGTCACTTATTCTGTAAAAGACCGAATAAGACTGGATTTTTAGTGATTTTTAAGGTATATTTGCCGTCATTCTATCTATTTGGCATCATAAGTGCGATATACCAAATAGCATCCATCGGCATCGAGGGTAAAACGGGCTCCTAAGGATTCGTTGAGCGTGCCTTGCCACAGTTCTTCATAGGAATAGGCAGACCAACGAAGGCCTTCTGACGTGAGTCGAGTGGTATTGAAACTGAAGATACTGACCTGCTGGCCTGCGAAACTATCAAAGGTTTGGCGACCTTCTGCTGCAACAAACCATCCATAATCGGTCAACATCAGGGGTTCGATATTCATCTGACGGTAATAGCGCATCATCAAGGCGATATTGCCAAGGGTATGGTCTTCACGCATTCCAGTAGCACCAAGATAGGCTAAGCGTAAACGGCAATGATTACTGACGGAGGACTGATAGTGGTCCAAGCAATAGCGTGTGGCTTTAGTGAGGTCGTTGTCTTCCTGTTCGGTAATCCGTGCCAACCGTGAGCGATACTGCGAAGGAATGCTGTCACCATCGCCCACTACAACATCAGCATCGGGCCAATGGGCAATGGATCCGTCGCAACAAACCACATGGGGAGCAGAACGAAGCACTCCGAGCGGTATGGCATGGGTGGGAAACACACCATTGGCAAGGATAACGGCATCGGGACGAAAGAGGAATTGCGACATCATCATGCTTCTGAGGTTGAGGGTGACTGCTGGCATTGATGATTCTGGCGATGCATCAGTTGACGCCACTTAAACCATCCTGCTACGGCAATCACAACATAGAGTCCATAGAGTCCTGCCTTAAAGGGAATGCCTTTGGTGACATAGAGGAACGTGCATACCACATCGACTGCAATCCAAAAGAACCATTGCTCCATATATTTGCGTGCCAATGCCCATAGGCCCACAAAACTCAGCGCATTGGTGAAGGCATCGAGTACAGGAACGGTAGAATTGGTCCAAGTGATGAGTATATAGTAGGTAGCTCCCCACGCTGCAAAGAAGAACACCGTGACTGGCAGATAAAGACGTAGGGGCATGTGACTGATGGGAAGCGTACGCTTCTCGCCGTGTCCCCATTTCCATACGATATAGCCATAGACTGCTGCCAAAGTATAATAGGTAGCCATTCCTGCATCACCATAGAGTCCGTGCTGCCAATAGAGCCAGATATCGAGGGCGGGCATCACGATGCCTACTATCCAAAGAAAAATACTGGCCCGATACTCCAGCCAGATATATATCAAACCGAGTATCGTGGTCAGTATGTCAAGCCCATGTAGGGCAATATAGTCGTACATGATTAGAATTTCAATGTCAGATGGGTCATGAAGGTTGTGCCTGCCATAGGAATATAGCTGATGGCACTCAGACGATGATCCTTGGTATAGCCGGCACTCTCGCTAACAGCATTGTACCATACGAAACCAGAAGGAGCATAGCAACGACCGAAGATATTGTTGATATCGAAACCGATGGTCACATACTTGATACCACATGCCTTGGTAACCTTTGAACCATAGTTGATGCTGAGGTCGCTCTGTGAATAGCAAGGCAGTGAACGGTCTTTGCTCTCGGAGTTGTCGAGATACTGACTGCTGACGAAATTGGTATGCCATGTGGCAGAGAATCCTGCATAGTGGAGGTCGATGAAGCCGTTGAGGATGGCAGAAGGTGAGAATGACAAGGTTGAATTGTCGTAGTGGATCTTCAATGGATCACCGTCCCAGTTATCTACATACTCGTCGAAATCCTTGATCTTGTTCTTGCTCAGACTGGCATTTCCTTCCAACGACATCCATGACAAGGGTGCCCATCCTGCTGTGAGCTCTACGCCCATACGATAGGAATCTTTCACATTGGTGGTGAGTGCCTCACCGATGTCGCTCAGCTGACCGGTCTGTACCAACTGGTTGTCATAACCCATATAGTAGAAATTGGCACCGGCATGCCAGTTGCTGCCCTGATACTGATAGCCAAACTCTACGTCGAGCAACTTCTCTTGCTCTGGGAATGGATAGTTGTAGTTGTCGGTATAGTTGTTGCGCTCAGGTTCGCGATTACTGTAAGCTACAGAAGCATAGGCCTTATGACCATTGTTGGTATAGCTGATACCTGCCTTGGGATTGAAGAAATTGAACTTCTCGTTGATGTCCAATACTTGGTTCTTATAGGTACCGTCAGCCTGCTCCACAAATTTATCGTTGACACCATCGGTCTTGTATTCTACACGACGGAACTGCAAATCGGCAAATACATTCCAGTTGTCGGCAAAACGATAGTTGGCCTTAACAAAGGCGCTATAGTCATACTTATGGGCATCAGAATCATAGTATTTATACTGACCATTGCTGCCCAGGAACTGGTTTTCTGCTGCCTGATTGGCAATATAGGTGAGATAGCCCCAGTGGTTGCCACGGAACTGCTGAAGGTTCAATCCGCCAATAACATCCCAGTGTTCATCCTTGTAGTTGGTGTTATACACGATGCCATAGGTGTGCTGGGTCAGCCCCTTCTTGCGCACAAAGTCGGAACGCTTTACGAAATTGCCGTCTGCATCATAGAAGGTGAGACCAAACTTAGCAAATTTCGACTGGCTCTTGAACTCGTTGTAGTAGCCATAACCATAGGTGTAGTGTACGGCAAAGTTGTGACTCCAATGGTCGTTGGGAGTCCAAACAGCAGAAAGGATATTGTGGTTCTGATAGAAATTGTCGGTGGTCTTGTTCCAAAGACTACCATCACGCATGGTGTAAGGCACGATGGTATAGTCGCCCTTGCCGTTGCGCACCAATCCTGCTGTCAGGATATTGAACTTCCCGAGACCAGCAGCATCCATATCCTTATAGGTATAGATACCATCGCTCATCAACGTGAAGTTGGTGTCATAGTCGCTGGCGAGCACACCATTCCATGCCTGGCCGGTCTTTTCAAAGTTGCCGATATTCTTGTAGCTCACCTTGAAATTGTCAGCAAGCCATGTCAGTCCACCATAGTAAGAACCTGATCGTCCTGATGTTCCATCGATATAGCCATCGGTAGCGGTCTCATGATAGGCACCGTCGAAGATCAGGTGTTTGCCCAACAAACCTGTTGAGAAGCTGACACCTGTATTATAGGTGTTGAAGCTACCAAACGAACCTGTCACCTCTGCGGTAGGGATAAGCGATGGGAAAGCAGTAGCCATAGAGATGCTACCACCAAAGGCTCCATCACCATTGGTAGATGAACCAACACCGCGCTGAATCTGCACACTACCCAAAAGAGCGGCATAGCTGTTCATATTGGCCCAGAACACGGTCTGATCCTCAGGAGAGTTAAGGGCTACACCATCGAGGGTGACATTGATGCGGCTACCTGCAGCACCACGAATACGCATATAGCTGGTACCAGTGCCCAATCCATTCTCACCCCATGCAAGGATGCCGGGTGTGCGCGAAAGGAGGAATGGGAGTTCCTTTCCTGTACGAGAAAATTGCTGGAGTTCTGATTTCTTAATGTTGGCTACGGCATAAGGAGCTTCCTTGGCTGCACGTACACCTTTTACTACTACCTCATTCAGCTGGTGCACCTTGACGGTGTCGATTGTGGCTTGTGCCCATACGGCTTGACTGGCAAAAACACAGCACACCACACTGAATGCAATCCTGTTTAATCTTTTCATTGAATGTTTGTTATAAACCTTAAACTATATAAAGGGGGAAAGAACGTAGTCCAAGGAAAATTCCTACGACAGCATTACCTGTACAGGTTCTATGGGTATGTTCTCAGCCTCCGTCTCTTCTACGAGTAGGTAGCACCCCTTAGTTAGCGCTCTGCTAACCGATTGCAAAATTACTATAAATAATTGAAACTGCAAAATTATTGTTATTTTTTTGAGCATGAGCACCTTGTGCGCAACAAAGAGGAACACACGACCTCCACCACTTCTTCCTGACAAAGCCTACAAGGAGAAACCGTTACCAAAGGAACTATAACGGGAGTTATCAGGATTGACCACGATTTGCTCTACTACGATTTCGGGAGCTATCATTACAAATCGGCAGATTGGGTAAACTTGAGTACACTCTTCTCACTTTTTGCGAATCTCACAAACTGTTCGGCTGCATTGACATAAAGTCCACAGAGGTCATCAATACTTGACATGAAACTGTCTTACCATTCCAATAATCGTCAAAACTACACACACCACTCCCCATCCTTATAATTATATAATAGGTGTAAGCAGTATTGCCACACCTTCCAACGTGTGGCAATACTGCCGATGCCATGAGTACGCACCTATCGGTTGCGTAGCACGCCAAACTATAAGATAGAAGCACCATTGTCCAATGCAGACAATGGTGCCAAAGGGTTATAATTTCTCACCGTAGCAAAGGTCGCCACAGTCGCCAAAACCAGGAATGATATATTTGTGTTCATTCATTCCGGCATCAATGGCGGCACACCAAACAGTGGCATCGTCGGGCAACACAGGACGAATGGTATCAATTCCCTCTTGTGTAGCTATCACACTGGCGATATGTATCTTGCGAGGCTTACCTGTTTTGCAAAGCGCTTCAATGGCAGCAGCCATCGAACCACCTGTAGCCAGCATCGGATCAACAAGTATCAAAGTCTTGCCCTTAATGCTGGGCGATGCCATATACTCGGTATGAACGCCCACTTCGGTATGCTCGCGGTTGGTGTACATGCGATAGGCAGACACAAAAGCATTCTCTGCACGGTCAAACACCTGAAGGAATCCTTCATGGAAAGGCAAGCCCGCACGCAATACAGTACCTACAACAATTTCATCTTTAGGCACTTGAATATCACAAATGCCCAACGGTGTGGTAACAGATTTCAACTTGTAATCGAGCGTCTTAGATATCTCATAAGCCATCAACTCACCCACACGCTTGATGTTATTACGGAACAACAGACGGTTGCGCTGATGATTCTTGTCGCGCAATTCAGCCATATAGAGGTGCATCACGCTGTTCTCTTCATCGAAATTGATAATTTTCATAGATTGCTTCGGTTTTTGACCGCAAAGATAAGAAATGTTCGCGGAATTTTGCAAAGTCAGCGTGACAATTATTTGCGAGACCACCCATTTTTAACTACTTTAACCAAAAAATGGCCCATCTAAACGCTAAAAAAACTAAAAGCCGACCAGTAAATTCGGAATTCTTTGTAACTTTGCGCCGTAAAACGGATAATAGTAATTTCAAACTCAAATATTTTTCATTATTATGGCAAAGTTAGATTTGACACAGTATGGCATCACAGGCTCAACCGTGATTGCTCACAATCCTTCGTATGAGTTTCTCTTTGAAGAGGAGACAAAGGCAGGACTGACTGGTTTCGATAAAGGTCAGAACACTGAGCTCAACGCAGTAAACGTAAAGACCGGTATCTACACCGGACGTTCTCCTAAGGACAAGTACATCGTTGACGATGCACAGAGCCACAATAAGGTTTGGTGGACCACCGAAGAATACAAGAACGACAACCACCCCATGAGCGAGGAGGTTTGGGCAAAAGTTAAGGATATCGCTATCAAGGAGCTCTGCAACAAGCAGCTCTACGTAGTTGATGCTTTCTGCGGTGCCAACGAGGCAACACGTCTGGCTGTACGCTTCATCGTTGAAGTAGCATGGCAGGCACACTTTGTTACCAACATGTTCATCCAGCCTACCAAAGAGGAACTGGAGAACTTCAAACCTAACTTCGTTATCTACAATGCCTCTAAGGCTAAGGTTGAGAACTTCAAAGAGCTCGGCCTCAACTCAGAAACTTGCGTAGCCTTCAACACCACTTCACGCGAACAGTGCATCATCAACACATGGTACGGCGGTGAGATGAAGAAGGGTATGTTCTCTATGCAGAACTACTTCCTGCCTCTCCAGGGCATTGCTTCTATGCACTGCTCAGCCAATACCGATATGGAAGGTAAGAACACCGCAATCTTCTTCGGTCTCTCTGGTACAGGTAAGACCACTCTTTCTACCGATCCTAAGCGTCTGCTTATCGGTGACGACGAGCACGGATGGGACGACGAAGGCGTATTCAACCTCGAAGGTGGTTGCTATGCAAAGGTTATTAACCTCGACAAAGAAAGCGAACCCGATATCTACGGTGCTATCAAGCGCAACGCTCTGCTCGAGAACGTAACAGTTGCTGCCGACGGCAAGATCGACTTCGCAGACAAGAGCGTAACTGAGAACACCCGCGTATCATATCCTATCGAGCACATCGAGAAGATCGTGAAGAAGGTGAACGGTCGTAGCGCAGGTCCTGCTGCCAAGAACGTTATCTTCCTGTCAGCCGACGCATTCGGCGTACTGCCTCCAGTATCTATCCTGTCTCCTGAGCAGACCAAGTACTACTTCCTCAGCGGATTCACCGCTAAGTTGGCTGGTACAGAGCGCGGTATCACCGAGCCTACTCCAACCTTCTCTGCTTGCTTCGGTCAGGCATTCCTCGAGTTGCATCCTACCAAGTATGCTGAAGAGCTCGTGAAAAAGATGGAGAAGAGCGGTGCCAAGGCTTATCTCGTAAACACTGGTTGGAATGGTACTGGCAAGCGTATCTCTATCCGCGACACTCGTGGTATCATCGATGCTATCCTCGGTGGCGCTATCCTGAACGCTCCTACCAAGAAGATTCCTTACTTCGACTTCGAAGTTCCCACACAGCTTGAGGGTGTTGACACCAACATTCTCGACCCACGCGACACTTACGCTGACGCTGCAGAGTGGAACAAGAAGGCTGAGGATCTGGCTGCCCGCTTCATCAAGAACTTCAAGAAGTATGAGGGCAACGAGGCTGGTAAGGCTCTCGTAGCTGCTGGTCCAAAACTCTAATAGACCCGTCTATTCATTCTAAATATGGCTCGTTTCCTCCGTGGAAACGGGCTTTTTTTGTTATACACCTTCTTTCAGAAATTGACAGAAGTCAAAGAAACATAGCAAACCGACAAAATAAAGACCTCTACACGATGGTCATCTGAAAGAAATGTAGTTACTTTGCACCCGCAATTGAGAGATAAAGGTAAAAGATTTATTTAGGAACTAATAGACAAGAATTCTAATTAATTATGTTTGATTTACACACAATGGCCATTCTGGCGACTGTGGCAATATCGGCTGTCATGTGCCTAATAACATTGACACACACGAATGTCCGTTAACAACAAGAGTGCGACTTGAGCTATTCATGTCACACTCTTTTTATGTTTAGAAATTCTAAAATATGTCACATTATCATATAATTTACTTAATAAAAGCACCAAATATGACGCTATTTGCAGAATTGTGAGTAAATTTGCATCCAAAATTGAAATATTTCAAATGAAAAAACTCGTAAATGCAGCATGCATGCTGTTGGTCATAGCTGTTTTGACATCATGTCTGAAGTCTAACGATGATGAGGCCGTATATTATAACGACGCCGCAATCACGTCGTTTACCTTGGGCACACTCAACCGCTATCTGCACACAACAACAGCAGCAGGAAAGGACTCTATCTACAAGACAAGCGTAGCAGCATCAAGCTACAAATTCAACATCGACCAGATCAATCACGTCATCTTCAACCCCGACTCACTGCCTTTGGGTATTGATGCGTCAAAGGTGGTATGCACCATAGGTACAAAGAACAATGGCATAGTAGTCATCAAAAACCTCAACAACGACTCACTGAAATTCTACACCTCATCAGACAGCATCGACTTTTCGCAACCACGCGAAGCCCGTGTCTATGCTACCGATGGTATGTCGTATCAGAAATACACCATCAAAGTGAATGTCCACCAAGAAGACGGCGATGCCTTTGGATGGAAACAAATGGCTGACAACAACCAGTTGGCAGCACTCTCTGGCATGAAGGCCATGGTATTGGGCAAGCGTATCTTCGTATTCGGCAACGATGGCGGCACTACCGTTGGCTATACCACCACCGATGGCAACGAATGGACTACACTCACTCCCAACATCAACACACCGCTGACCGCAGGAGCATACAAACAAACCGTGGCAAATGCAGATTCTATCTACATGATGAACGGCAACATGCTGTTGCGCACTGCCGACGGCAGCCAATGGGACGAGATTGGCGAGACAACAGCTATTGCCAAACTCATCGGTGCAAGCAAGAAAGAACTCTACGGCATGACTGCCGACAACAAACTCATGGTATCACGCGACGGTGGACACCAGTGGCAAGCCGATGCCATCGACGCAAGCGAATCACTCCTACCCACTGCAACAGTCGCCACGACATGCTATCCAATGAACATGGCAGACTCTACCGACTATGTCGTTATGGCAGGCAACAGTACAGCAAACGCCAAAGCTGCCGTGGTATGGAGAAAGATTGCAGAATTCAACTATCATAGCGAGCCAGGACAATGGGTATATATGGAAGCCGACGGCAACAGATACGAACTGCCACAACTCGACAACCTCACACTGGTGCCCTACGATGACGGCGTACTCGCCATCGGTACGGTGAATGGCAATTTTACCTATATCTACCAGTCGCGCGACAACGGTATCACTTGGAAAAAGAACAAGTACTACCAACTGCCAAACGATTTCGATACCAGCACCACACGCTATGCCGCCACATCAGACGGTGTGAATATCTGGCTCTTCGGCGGAGTAAACGGCGAAGTATGGCGTGGCAGACTCAACAAACTGGCGTGGTAAAAGAACGAAACTATCTTTGAGAAAGATACTGCAAACACTGGTTCTCCTCACACTGACCATACATGCCAGTGCACAGGAAGCTCCCGAATATCGAGCCGAGATAGGCGGGGCAATAGGACTGGTGGCCTATGAAGGCGATTTCAACGGCAATCCGCTACGCAACCAGCAACCCATGCTGACCCTCGTAGGACGCTATCGCCTCAATCCACGCATGGCACTGGCTGCCAATATCAGTTGGGGACAACTGAAAGGATCGTCAACCCATGCCAACACCTACTACCCGGATTTGGAGCCCATGAGCTTCAAACATTCGGTGGCAGACATAGGTATGAGGTATGAATATAACTTCTGGCCCTACGGCACAGGACATGAATATCGGGGAGCGCAACGGTTTACACCTTATATATATATAGGTATCGGAGCCACCATCGCAAAACCGGAAAAGACAGAAGCAGCTGTCAACATGCCAATTGGCGCAGGTGTGAAATACAAGATAGGCGACCGTACCAATGTCGCAATGGAATGGACCATACACTTCACAACCAGCGATAAAATCGACGGTGTGGCAGATCCATACGGCATCAAGAGCAGTGGACTCTTCAAGAATACCGATGGTTACAGCCACCTGCGGTTGTCACTGACATACGACATCTGGAGAAAATGCAAAACGTGTAACAACGATATATAAATGACTATGAACAAGCAACTGGATATGACACGCATCCCCGAGCACATTGCCATTATCATGGATGGCAACGGGCGTTGGGCACAACAGCGAGGTAAAGAGCGTAGCTATGGACACCAAGCCGGTGTAGAGGCTGTAAAACGCATCACCTCGGAGTCTGCCAAACTGGGAGTTAAGTATCTGACACTATACACATTCTCTACAGAGAACTGGAGCCGCCCTGCTGACGAGGTTGCAGCACTGATGGGACTGATACTCACATCACTCGAAGACGAACTCTTCATGAAGAACAATGTACGCTTCCGCGTCATTGGCGATGTCTCAAGAATGCCAGAGTCTGTCGTTCAGAAACTACGCGAGACCGAAGAGCATACTGCCAACAATACTACCATGACCTTGGTAGTAGCGTTGAGTTATTCGTCGAAATGGGAAATCACCAAAGCCATGCGTGATATCGCAACAGAAGTGAAACAAGGCACCCTGTCTGTTGATGCCATCGACGACACCACCATCAGCCAGCATCTGGCAACCAATTTCATGCCAGATCCCGAACTGCTGATACGTACAGGCGGAGAATTGCGCATCTCCAACTATCTGCTGTGGCAGATAGCCTATTCAGAATTGTATTTCTGTGATACATTCTGGCCCGACTTCGATGAAGCAGCGTTGCACGAAGCCATTGCCAATTACCAACAGCGCCAACGTCGTTTTGGCAAGACCGAAGCACAGGTGGAAAATGAAGAGAAATAACAACGGAAATAATTAGTAAAGTGAGAAATATATTCTATTCCAACAAATTGACAGACATGGCAAAGTGCATGATGCTGCTTTGCACCATACTCTTCCTTCCTGCCGCTGTTAAAGCACAGGATGTGATTACCAATCCCGAAATCTCCTATACAGGCACACCGCGTGTTTGTGAGATTGGCGGTATAGCTGTAAAAGGCGTAGAAGGTTACGAAGACTATGTGCTGACAGGTCTGTCAGGACTCTCCGTAGGTCAAGTCATCAGTGTACCAGGTTCTGAAATCACCGATGCCGTGAAGCGTTACTGGCGTCACGGACTGTTCTCGAAAGTGGCTATCACTGCCGACTCTATCGTAGGTTCAAAGATTTATCTCTGCATCCATCTCGGCACTCGCCCACGCGTAAGCCGCATCAACTATAATGGTGTGAAGAAGAGCGAACGCGAAGATTTGGAAAACAAGCTGGGTATTATGAAGGGAAACCAGATTACGCCCAACATGATAGACCGTGCAAAGATTCTCGCCAAGCGCTATTTTGACGATAAAGGATATAAGAACGCAGAAATCAGCATCCTTCAGCGCGACGATGTATCCAATAAGGATCAGGTGATTCTTGACGTTGATATCGACAAGAAAGACAAGATGAAGGTGCGTCACATCATCATCGAAGGCAACGAAAAACTCAAGAGAAACAAGATTACAGGTACATTCTTTAAGAACGGAGCCTTTGCCAAGATACACGAAGCCGGCAAGTTCAAAAACTTCTTCAAAGCCAAGAAGTTCACCCCTGAACGCTACGAAACCGACAAGAAAAACCTGATTGAAAAATACAACGAGCTCGGTTATCGCGATGCCACCATTTTGGAAGACTCGGTATGGAACGAAGACGAGAAGCACGTCAACGTATATATCAAGGTGGATGAAGGTCAGCAATACTACATCCGCAATATAGAATGGGTGGGTAACTCAGTACTCACCAGCGACTTCCTCAACAATGCCTTGGGCATGAAGAAGGGCGATGTCTATAATCAGAAACTGATGAACAAACGTCTGAAAGAAGATGAAGATGCCGTGGGTAACTACTATTGGAACAACGGATACATCTTCTATCAGCTCGACCCCACCGAAGTCAATATTGTGGGCGACTCTATCGACCTTGAGATGCGTATCACCGAAAACCAGCAGGCTCACATCAATGCTGTACGCATCTATGGTAACGACCGCCTCTATGAAGAAGTTGTTCGCCGTGAGTTGCGTACCAAGCCCGGTGACCTCTTCTCTAAAGATGCTGTGATGCGTTCTGCCCGTGAGATTGGTAACATGGGATACTTCAATGCTGAGACCATCAACCCAGATATCAAGCCTAACTATGAGGACGGCACCGTGGATATCAACTGGGAATTGGAACAGAAGTCTAACGACCAACTTGAATTCTCACTGGGTTGGGGACAGACTGGTGTAATCGGTCGAATCGGCATAAAGCTCAACAACTTCTCCATGCGCAACCTCTTTGGTAAGAACAAGATGCACCGTGGTATCATGCCTATCGGTGATGGCGAACAACTGTCACTGTCGTTGCAGACCAACGGACGCTACTATACCTCGCTCTCTACAGGTTACAGCACCGGATGGTTTGGTGGCAAGCGCCCGAATGCATTAAACGTCAGCGCCTTCTTCTCTAAGCAGAGCGATATTTCAAGCAGTTACCGCAACAACAGCTACTATAACAACTACCTCAACTACATGTATGGTTTTGGTTCGTACAACGACTTCGGTCACAACTACGACGCTATGCTCGACGACGATAAGTATATTGAGATGTTCGGTGTAGCATTGGGATGGGGTAAGCGTTTGCGCTGGCCCGACGACTATTTCCAATTGTCAATGCAGTTGGCATACACCCGTTATATGCTACGCGACTGGAGTTACTTTATCATCAGCAACGGTAACTGTAACAACATCAACCTCGGTATTACGCTGTCACGTACATCTATCGACAACCAGCTTTTCCCACGTCAGGGATCAGAGTTCTCAGCATCCGTACAGCTCACTCCACCATGGTCTTTGTTCGACCACAAAGACTATTCCACCCTCGCCACCGACCGCTATTCAGCAGCCTACGAGCGTGAATTGCAGGAGAAATACCGTTGGATAGAATACCACAAATGGAAGTTTAAGTCAAAGACCTATACTGCGTTGACCAGCGGTCAGAAGTGTTTCGTGCTGATGACCCGTGTCGAACTCGGTCTGTTGGGCTCCTACAATAAAGACAAGAAGTCGCCTTTCGAAACCTTCTATGTGGGTGGTGACGGTATGAGTGGCTACTCTACTGGTTATGCCGAAGAGACCATCGGTCTGCGCGGTTATGAGAACGGTTCGATATCAAACACCGCAGCCTATCATGCAGGCACGAGTGCATACTATAATGCCTATGCCTACGACCGCTTCACCCTGGAGCTTCGCTATCCATTCATGTTGGGTAACACCACCATCTACGGTCTTGGATTCCTTGAAGGCGGTAACGCATGGGTAGATACCAAGAAGTTTAATCCCTTCGACATGAAGCGTTCTGCCGGTCTGGGTGTCCGCATCTTCCTCCCAATGGTAGGTATGATGGGTATCGACTGGGCTTATGGCTTTGACAAGGTATATAACAACGGCAGCTACCAGAAGGGCGGCAGCCAGTTCCACTTCATTCTCGGACAAGAGTTCTAACCTTATAAAACCTACAGAAAGGAGACTGTTGATATGAAGAAAGAATACAAGACAATGGGCAAAACCCTACTGATGGCACTCGCCGCCAAGGCACTATTGGTTGCAGCCATCATGATCTTCCTGCCCCAGAGTGCCAGTGCACAGAAGTTTGCATTGCTCGATATGGACTATATTCTCAAGAACATTCCAGCCTACGAGCGTGCTAACGAACAGCTGACACAGATTTCCAAGAAGTGGCAGGCAGAGGTGGAAGCCATCCAGACAGAAGCACAAAGCATGTACAAGAACTACCAGCGCGACGTCGTGTTCCTTTCAGAAGAACAGAAGAAGGAGCGCCAAGACGCTGTCATGAAGAAGGAACGCGAGGCTGCCGAACTTAAAAAGAAGTATTTCGGACCCGACGGTGAACTCTTCAAGAAGCGCAACGCACTCATTGCTCCTATTCAGGAACTGGTATATAACGCTGTGAGCGATGTAGCAGAATCACGCGGTTATCAGTTGGTATTGGACCGTGCGAGTGATTCGGGCATCATCTACGGATCTCCCCGCATCGACATTTCCGACGATGTACTGTCGCGTTTGGGTTCCACACGCTAACTTCAAAATAAAACAGAAAGAAACAATAATAACTAAACAAACAATTAAACAATGAAAAAACTTATTTTAATGTTGTTGGTGTTTGCCCCTCTGGCAACATTCGCACAGAAGTTCGGTCACCTCAACACACAGGAAATCATCCAGGCCATGCCTGAGTTTACCAAGGCTCGCACCGAGATCGAGGCCCTCACCAAACAATACGAGGCTGATCTGAAGAGCATGCAGGATGAGCTTCAGAAGAAGGCACAGGCTTACGAAAAGGAGCAGGCCAACCTTCCAGAGAACATCAAGCAGCGTCGTGAGCAGGAGCTTCAGGAGATGTATCAGAAGATCCAGCAGAGCTATCAGGACAACCGTCAGGCCCTCGACAAGGCACAGGGTGAGAAGCTTCAGGCTATCAACGTGAAGGTTCTCGATGCCATCAAGGCTGTCGGACAGGCTGGTGGTTATGTCTATATCATGGATGTTCAGGGTGGCGTGCCCTATATCAGCACAACCCTTTCTACTGATGTAACAGCCCAGGTAAAAGCCAAGCTCGGACTGAAATAAACAATGTGTGAGGTAAAAAAGTAAAAACGTAAAAAGATAAAAACAACAGAAACTTATGAAAAAGATGATATTTGACAGCATGGTAAAAAATGCGGTAAAATGGGTTTTACCTTTTTGCCTTTTTGCTTTTTTACCTTTAACTGTTTCTGCCCAGGATGTAGCAACAGATGGCAACACCCTGAAGTATGGCTATCTCAGTTATGATGCCGTGCTCCACAGCATGAATGAATATGCCACCGTTGAGACCAGCATGATGCAGCTCAACGAGAAGTATGCAGCCGAACAGAAACGTGCAGAAGACGAGTTCAACCGGAAGTACGAGGAGTTTCTCGATACGCAGCGCGATATGCCGCTGACTATTTTGCAGAAGCGCCAAAGCGAACTTCAAGACTTGCTCAACCGTAACATCACCTTCAAGAAAGAGAGTCAGGCACTCTTGGAACAGGCAAAAGCCAAGGCAGAGGCACCTCTTCGCAAGCGTATTGCCGAAGCCATGGGTCGTGTTGGCATAGCGCGTGGCCTTGCCTTTATCATCAATACCGACCAACAGGCTGTGGCATGGACCCACCCCATGATGGGTGAAGACGTGACCGAGGCTGTGAAAACTGCATTGCGATAAGCGTCATTACCGATGTTGCCCAGTAATCCAGGCCCTATAGGCATCTTTGACAGCGGCTATGGCGGACTAACCATTCTGCATGGAATCCGCCAGTTGCTTCCCCAGTACGACTTTCTCTATCTGGGCGACAATGCCCGTGCGCCTTACGGCACACGTTCGTTTGACGTGGTATATGAGTTTACCCGCCAGGCTGTCATCAGTCTTTTCGAGCGTGGTTGCCATTTGGTCATCCTCGGTTGCAACACCGCTTCAGCCAAAGCCCTGCGCACCATTCAGCAGAAAGACCTGCCGCTGATAGACCCCAACCGCCGTGTCTTGGGCATCATCCGTCCCACTGCCGAAGTGGTGGGAACACTGACCAAGACTCGCCACGTGGGTATCTTTGCCACCGAAGGAACGATTAAAAGCGAGAGCTACAACTTGGAAATCCACAAATTCTTTCCCGACATCAAGGTTTCGGGTGTGGCATGTCCCTTCTGGGTTCCTTTGGTAGAATACAACGAAGCCGATTCTCCCGGTGCCGACTATTTTGTGAAGAAGCGTGTCGATCAGTTGTTGCGCCTCGATGCCCAGATTGACACCATTATTTTAGGTTGCACCCACTACCCTTTGCTGCTGCCTAAAATCAATAAATTCATACCCCGTGGCGTGCGTATCGTATCACAGGGGGAATATGTGGCAGAGTCGCTCCGCCAGTATTTTGATCGCCATCCCGACATGGAACAGCGTTGCACAAAAGGCGGACATGTGCATTATCTCACTACCGAGAACCCCGATCGCTTCAAAGAGTCGGCTCAACTGTTTCTCCACGAACCCGTTGAGGTGGAGAATATCTCACTGGGATAAACAGCCGATGGGCATGAACAGACGCTGCAATCTCCTATCATGCCTCATCCCGCAAAAGTCATCCTTCCAGATGCTGATTGCCGACAAAAGGCAATACCTCACTTATCTGCCGGCTGAACAGCTATTTGCCAGACATCACACAAACGCCATGTATCAATCTCGCGTTCAATACTTTGCACCGCAATTAACATCACTTTTCTCAGCAAAGTAAATTGATTTGCTGAGGAATTCAAATTGATTTGCCAAGGAAAACAAATTGATTTGCCAAGGAAAACAAATTGATTTGCTATCCAAAGGAATATCCGTACCACATCAAGAGCATAGCCACAGCATGCTGGAATCATATACGCATAAAAGGAAATTCAATGAGTTTGGTCAGCAAATTCATTGAGTTTACTCAGCAAATTCATTGAAATTGCAAAGCAAATTCATTGAATTTACAAACGGAAATAACGTTTCCAGCTGACAAGCAGTCGTTTACACGCAGTCCCAGAGACCTTCCATATCATTCACAAAGCGGTTGCCTACCCTACCCAACCATAGTTGCCACACTCTGACTTGCTGTTGTCCATGAAGGGTAGAAGCACGTTGCAATCCAGTTATCAGACAGCGATAGGATGAAAAAGTGTGCGTTTTCCTTGATGTTTTGATAGGAAAAGTGTAACTTTGCAAAAATAAAGGAATCAATAGATATATATGCAAGAAACAAGACAAAACAAAATTGCACGACTGCTTCAAAAGGAACTTAGCGTGATATTCCAACAACAGACACGCAGCATGCACGGTGTTATGGTCAGCGTCACACAAGTGCGCGTGAGTCCCGACCTCAGCATCTGCACCGCCCATTTGAGCATTTTCCCCAGTGAGCGTGGAGAGGAAATTATGGAGAACATCAACAAGACCAGCGCACAGATACGCTATGAATTGGGTACCCGCGTGCGCCATCAACTGCGCATCATCCCTGAATTAAGATTCTTCATCGACGATTCACTCGATTACATAGACCGCATCGACGAGCTGCTTAAGCAATAAGTGTCACTGTGAATTTCCCATTCTACATTGCACGGAGATATCTTTTCTCCAAGAAATCTACCAATGCCATCAATGTCATCAGCGGCATTTCGGTGGTAGGTGTTGCCGTGGCGTCTATGGCGTTAGTGGTGACGTTGAGCGTGTTCAACGGCTTCCACGACATGGTGGCATCATTTTTCACGCAGCTCGACCCACAGTTGAAAATCACTCCTGCCAAGGGCAAGACTGCCGCCAGCAACGATTCTACGCTGATGCGCATACGCCAGTTGGACGAGGTGGCTGTAGCCACCGATGTGCTTGAAGACCAGGCATTGGCTGTCTATGGCGACCGCCAGCAGATGGTGACGATTAAAGGTGTGGATGACAACTACGACAAGCTGACCCATATCCGCCAGATTTTGGAAGGTGACGGCGACTATGCACTCCATGCTGCCGATATGAACTATGGCATCTTGGGACTGGGCGTAGCCTATCAGCTCGGCATCGGTTATACCTACCGCGAACCGCTGAAGATCTATGCGCCACGGCGCGAAGGTCAGATCAACATGGCTAATCTGCAAGACGGATTCGTGGAAGACGAGTTGTATTCACCGGGCGTACTCTTCAGCATCAAGCAAGGCAAGTACGACAAGCGGTATATTATCACCGCTATACAATTCACCCGCAACCTCTTTGACCGCGACGGAGAACTCACATCGTTGGAACTCCGACTGAAACCCGGTAGCAATTTCGAGCATGTGAAAGCCAAGGTACAAGAGATGGCAGGCACCCGTTTTGTGGTGCGCGACCGCTATGAGCAGCAGGAAGACACCTTCCGCATCATGAAAGTAGAGAAGCTCATGGCATATATCTTCCTCACCTTTATCCTCGTCATAGCCTGTTTCAACATCATCGGCAGCCTCTCTATGCTGATGATCGACAAGCGCAACGACGTGGTGACCCTACGCAATCTGGGTGCCAGCGACCGCCAAATCATCCGTATCTTCCTCTTCGAAGGTCGCATGATTTCCGCCATTGGTGCCGTGATAGGCATTGCTATCGGCTTGTTGCTATGCCTGTTGCAGCAGCAGTTCGGCTTGATAGGCTTAGGATCTACCGAAGGTTCGTTTGTGGTCGATGCCTATCCTGTCAGCGTCCACCCGTGGGATATCGTCGTAGTGTTCTTCACTGTCCTCGCTGTAGGCTTTATCAGCGTGTGGTATCCCGTACATTATTTTGCCAAACGGCTACTCAATTGATTTGTTCCATTATAAACGATAAGGATGCCACAAAGGGGCGGTCAGAACACTAAAAGACAAGGGAGAACCGTCGGAAGAAACATTTAGGGGCGTTTCCGCAACAGTTCTTGATAGAGGTCATAAACCTGACTCGCCACCGTATTACCCTCGAAACGACGTATATACTGCTGACTGCCTATGATCCGCGCATTGCGTTCTGCATCGCCCACAAGCGACTTTCGGAGTGCATCTGCCATGCCCTGCACATCGCCGGGCGCCACATAACGGCAGTCTGGACCTCCGGCTTCCTCCAAACACGATCCGGAACAGGCCACCACAGGCAGTCCCTGACGGATGGCTTCGATGATAGGAATACCGAAACCCTCATATACTGACGGATATACAAAAGCCTCAGCAACAGCATAGAGGGCAGGCAAATCTTCATCGGGAACACCATGCAGGATATGCAGGCGGTGGGTCAGTTGGTGCGTTTCAGCATACTTGACGATGGTATCAGTATATGGTGTATGGCGTCCCACCATCACAAGTCCCACGTCTTCGGGCAGGTAAGGCAGTGCCTTGACCGCCAACAACATGTTTTTTCGTGCTTCTATCGATCCTACATTCAGTATGATGCGCTTCGGCAGGCCGTACTTCTGACACACCCGCTGACGCTCGTCGGCTGTGACTTCGGCTGCAAAACGATGGGCTGCACTCTGATATATGAGTGAGATGCGCCGCTCATCGACGTCTCCAAGCTCCATAATATCGCGCTTTGTACATTCGCTAATGGCAATAATATGGTCGGCTTCACGGATTGTCTGACGGAATTTCCACTTGTAAATCTGCACATCAGCCCAGTGATAGAACTCTGGATGGCGCATAAAGATCAGGTCGTGGATGGTGACGACAGTAGGAATACCACGGCGACGAATACCGATAGGCAGTTCACCCGACAGACCGTGAAACAGCTGCACTCCGTCACGTTGTAGGTCAGCCACCATGCCACGGCTGCGCCACAATGCCTTTCCCACCAATGGCAACGGTCGTTTGGGCAAGCAGAGTTGCACATTGTCATGGTCCATCACCTGTTGCCTGAGGTCGTCGCGTCCTGCGTCAGGAGCATAAAGGCGCAGTTGCAATGGACGTTCCGCCAGGTCGTTGACGAGCGTCCGCCCATAGCTACCCAGTCCTGTTCCGTTTCTCACGATGCGTTTGGCATCCAATCCTATGATGAGTTTGTCGTTCATGTGCCTGTTTCTGATGTCGAATAGTTTTTATATGACTCTTCCGCCTTCTTTTTGCAAAGGTACGATTAAGTGAGCGGAATGCAAAAGGAAAACTCGTTTTTCTTTTGTATTCCCGAACGTGAGTACTTTAGAGGCAAAGCCTCAAAGGTACGATTAAGTGAGAGAAATGCAAAATAAAAGCGTGCTTTTATTTTCATTTCCGAACGTGAGTACCTAATGAAGTGACCCCAAGAAGTTGGACGGGTTAAACATTTACGTATTTAATTGAGTCATTCTGTATTGTACTGGACTCATACCATTTAACTTGATTTTTATTCTTTTATTGTT